>CAYMMH010000001.1:0-24703 GCA_964391525.1 uncultured Gammaproteobacteria bacterium
CTCCGACCTCAACATTATCAGTGTTGCGCTCTAACCAACTGAGCTAATTGCCCATTTTAGAGTAAAAACATTAAAAAATAGATATAGAAATCTATTTGAATTAAATATATCAAATAAAATTAAAAAAGGCAAGAGTTTTTTATATTTTTGTCAAAAGCTTATACGCGGGCAACTAATAAGTTTAAATATACTTTAAGGTCTATAGAAGAGCTTCGATTAAGTTTTTCCATTTTGATAAGAGTATTTAAAATATCTTTTATAGTTTTTTTATTAAAATTTTTAGCTTGATTTATTCCTTTATTTACTACAAAGGGGTGAAGGTTAAGGGATGAAATAATTTTTTGAGAATTATAATTAAGATCTAATAATTCTCTGATTTGTAATAATATTTTAAATTGACGTAATAACATTAATAATATGTAATCAGGTTCGGATCCGGCTAAATATTGTTCTTCCAATATTTTTAAAGCTAATTTTGTATTTTTAACTGAAATAGCATCAGTAAAATTAAAAATATTTTCAGTAAAAATTCCAGTTACTATTTTTTCAATATCTTTCTTCTGTATTTTTTCTATTGGTTCCGAAGATAGTTTATAATAAGCTAATTTTTTTATTTCATGATATATATTCCAAGGGTTGTTTCCAATTAAAGCTATTAATAATTGTATATCTTTATTTTCTATTTTTAACTTATATAATTCTAGTTCTTTTTTTATAAAAGAATTTAATTCGGAAGTATTAAAATTTTTTATTTCTTGAGTATATTTTTGTTGAGACAAAAAATTATAAAGTTTTTTTTCTTCTACTTTTAAAGTAATTTCACGATCGTTTGAAATTTTTATTAAATCTTTTTTATTTTTACTTTTTAAATCATTTTCTACAAAAATAAAAATATCATCACTTTTGTCTAATTTATTTTTTTTAAAATAATCAAGTAGATTTGATAAAATGTTTTTTTCCTTATTTCTTAAGAGATTAGAAATAATAAGCATTTTTTTAGAACAAAATAGAGAACCACTGCTTAATTTAGAAGAAAAATCAGTGGAATTTATTTTTTCTCCTTCTAATCTAAAAATATTTTGACCACTGGGGTCAATATCTTTAATAAATTTATTTTTCAATTCTTCTATTTTTTGTTTGATTTTAAAATCATTTTCTCCGTAAAAGAATATAATCATATTATTTTAAATTTTTTACTTCTGATTGAAATAAATTACCACGTTCTTTATAATTTTTAAATAAACCGAAACTGGCACAAGCTGTGGAAAGAAGAACAGTATAGTTTTTTTCAGCTTTATTTTTAGCTAATTTTACTGCTTCGGGCATATTATTTGTTTCTTGCCATTTATTGGTTGGATATTTTATTTTTTTTAATTCTATTTTTATTCTATCAGTTCCGGGTCCAGAAAGTAGTATTAAAAAATTAACTCGTTTCTTTATTTCTTTTGCTAATTCTTTAAAATTAGCTTTTTTATCAGCTCCACCGGCGATGAGTATTATATTTTTTTTAAAAGATTTTAAATCTAAAACGGTACTTTCAGGAGTAGTGGCAAAACTATTATCGTAATAATTAATTTTATTAAGCTCTCTGACAAATTCTAAACGATGATTAAGATTGGAAAAATTATTAATAACTTTATTACTAATTCCTTTTTTTATTTTTAAAATACTTATTACTTTTTCGGCTGCAGCTATATTTTCTTCATTAAAATCTCCAATCAAAGAACTTTTAGTTTTAGATTTAGAAAAATATATTTTTTTTCCAATTAAATGATAAGGACTTATTTTTTTCTTTAATTTTTTATTTATTACTAAATAATCATTTTTATTTTGATGAAAAGCTAGATTTAATTTAGCTTTTAAATAGGTAGAAATATTTTTGTGAAAATTAGGATTATTAGGATCGGCCGGAGATAAATGTTCTCTAAATAAATTAGTTAATACTCCTATTTTAGGGCTAATATTTAAATCCTCTAATTGAAAACTGGATAATTCTAAAACTATCCAATCATTTGTTTTTATTTTATCTAAGAAATCTATAGGAGCTATTCCAATATTACCACCTAAAAAACATTTTTTTCCTGATTTTTTTATTATTTCATAGATAAGGGAAGAAGTTGTTCCTTTACCCTTACTTCCACTGACGCCTATAATATTTTTACTGGGACACATAGCAAAAAAGAAATTCATTGGACTGGAAAGTTCAGTTTTTTTATGTTTTAAAGCTTCTTGAATACCTGGACAATTTATTGGCCAACCGGGAGAACGAAATAATATATCAAATTTAGTTAGAGCTATATTAAAATTGTTGCCACTTTGCCATTTTATATTTTTATATTTTTTTATTTCTGGATAAGATTCAATTATTATTTTTTTATCTCGACGATCACAAATGGTGATGTTTATATCTTTATTTTTTCTTTTTAGTAAATTTAATAAAGATCGATTTTCTAATCCTAAACCTAATAAAGCAATTTTTTTGTTTTTTAAATATTCTAGCATATATTTTATTTAACTTTTTTCATTTGTCCCCAATTTTTTCCTTTAGAAATTTCTACCAGCAAAGGAACTTTTAGAGTACTAACATTTTCCATTATTTCTTTTATTTTATGGCAATAATAATCAACCTTACTTTCAGTAACTTCAAAAATTAATTCATCGTGAACTTGTAATAGCATTTTAATATCCGATTCTTTTTTTATAATTTTATTATATATTTCTATCATGGCCATTTTTATAATATCAGCGGCACTTCCTTGAATTGGACTATTAATGGCCATTCTTTCAGCTGCTTTTTTTTTCATTATTTCATTAGAATTTATTTCGGAAATAAAACGTCGTCGTCCAAACATAGTTTCGGTATAGTTAGTAATTCTGGCTGATTCTATGGTTTTGTCAATAAATTTTTTAACTCCAGTATATGAAGCAAAATATTTTTCAATAAATTCTCTAGCTTGTTGATAAGTGATACCAGCGCCTTGGCTTAATCCATGTGGTCCTTGTCCATAAAGTATTCCAAAATTAATGGCTTTGGCTTGTCGTCGAAGTTTATCACTTACTTGTTCTAAAGGAATCTGATTTATAGCCGCAGCAGTAGAGCGATGAATATCTAAATTGTTTTTAAAAGCTGAAACAAGATTCTTGTCTCCCGATAAATGAGCCATTATTCTTAATTCTATTTGAGAATAATCCGAACTTAAAAGTATTTTTTTAGGTGGAGCTATAAAAGCTTGTCTTATTTTATTACCTAAATCAGTGCGAATTGGGATATTTTGTAAATTAGGCTCAGAGGAAGATAAACGACCAGTAGCTGTAATGGTTTGATTATAGCTAGTGTTAATTCTTTTGGTTTCAGGATTTATAAGTTTTGGTAAAGCATCAATATAGGTAGAAACTAATTTACTTAATTCTCGATATTCTTGAATTAGTCCTAAAATAGGATGAAGGTGTTTTATTTTTTCTAATTCTTCAGTAGCGGTAGAATAACCGGTTTTTGTTTTTCTTAATCCAATTGGATTTATGGTCATTTTAGAAAACAATATTTCTTTCAATTGTTTAGTGGAATTAATATTAAATTCTTGATCGGCTAATTCATATATTTTTTTAACTATTTTTTTTATATCTTTTTTTAAATCTTGACCTAAGTTTTTTAAGAAAGAAACATCTAACAATATTCCATTTCTTTCCATATTGGCTAAAATTTCTATTAAAGGTAATTCAATGGTATTAAATAATTTTTCTAATTTATTTTTCTGTAATTTTTTTAATAATATTTCTTTTAATTTAAAAGTAAAGTCGGCATCTTCACAAGAGTAAATAGCTAATTTTTCTATATTAATTTCAGAAAATTTTTTTTCTTTAATATCTTTTTCAAACAAATCATCGGAATTTATTTTTTGCCAATTAAGTTCATAAAAACTGAGAGCATCTATGTTATGTTGTCTGTTTTCGGGATTTAATAAGTAGGAAGCTATCATCGTGTCAAATATTTTTCCTTTAATTTCAATATTATAATTTTTCAAAACTTGCAAATCATATTTTATATTATGACCAATAATAGTTAAATCTTTGTTTTCAATTATTTTTTTTAATTCTTCCAACCATTGTTTTCGATCTTCATTTTGTTGATTAAATAAATCAGCTTTTTTTTCTGTTTGTCCAATATTTATATAATAGGCTTCATTTTTTTTCCAACAGAAACTTATTCCTAATATTTTAGCTTCCAAAGTATTAAGTGAAGTAGTTTCAGTGTCTAAGGTTATAATTTTTTCCTTTTTTATTTTGTTTAAAAAAGATTTAAAACTTTTATTATCGTTTATTAGATTATATTTAAATAATTTTTTATTTCGTTCAAATTTATCAATATCATTATTAGAAACATCTTTATTTTGTTTTAAATTCAAAATTCTATTTAAAAGAGATTTGAATTCTAATTCGCTAAATATGGTATTTATGGCTTCTTTATCAAAATTTTTTATTTCAGCTTTTTTTAAATTGAATTTAATAGGAACATCTAACTCAATGGTGGCTAATTTTTGGCTCATATAGGCTGAATCTTTATTAGTTAATAATAAAGATTTGGTACGATCTTTTATTTTATCGCTTTTTATATTTTTATAAACACCATCTAAGGTAGAAAAATTTTGTAATAATTCAATAGCGGTTTTTTCTCCTATTCCAGGTACTCCGGGGATATTATCAGAAGCATCACCTTTTAGTGATTTAAGATCTATTATTTGTTTAGGACTTAAATTAAATCTTTCTTTTATTTTGTCAGTATCATATAAAACTGAATCGTTCAAACCACGACTCATAGTATATACTTTAGTTTTATTATTAACCAATTGTAGGGTATCTAGATCCCCAGTAATTATTACTACTTCTATTTTTGGTTCTTTTTTATTAATAATAGTAGCTATAGTTCCTATTAAATCATCAGCTTCATAACCATCCATTTCAAAAATTGGTATAGAAAAAGCTTGAATTATTTTTTTGACCATTGGAATTTGATCATATAATTCTTGAGGAGCCTTAACTCTAGTTGCTTTATATTTATCATAAGAAGTATGTCTAAAAGTGGGAGCTTTTCGATCCAAGGTTAAAACAGCATAATTAGGTTTTATATCATTTAAAGCTTTAATTAAAAAAGAAGTAAAACCATAAGCCGCATTGGTTAGTTGACCATTTTTAGTCCTTAGGGTGGTTGGCAAAGCATGAAAACTACGGTGAATTAAAGCATTGCCGTCTATGATTATTATTTTTTTATTCATATATCTTATACTATCATTTTTATGTTATTTTTTCAATGGATAAATAGGGAATAAAGCTGATTTGATTAGGTCTTTAAATGTGATATAATCAATAAATAATGAGTATTTACAATAAAAATAATGAAATTTGATTATAATAAAAATGGCGATCCTTTTGTCATTAAAGAAAAAAAATTTAGTTTTGGTAATTTGAAAGATTCTTATTATCATTTGGGTTGGATGGAAGATTCTTTTTTATTTGGTGAACAAGACAAAGAGGTTTTAAAAAGAACTTTTGATTTTGAAAAAAATAGAAATATAATAGTTGTTTTAATTTTTTCTTTCTTTTTATTATTCTTTCGTTTATTTTGGTTGCAAATAGTGAAGGGTAGTAATTATCGTTTATTGGCCGAAGGAAATAGAATAAGAGTTGAAAATGTTGAACCTCGTAGAGGAATAATTTATTCTTCCAATATGACTCCTTTGGTAAAAAATGAAGCTAATTTTGTTTTATATTTAACCCCGATTGATTTACCAAAAGATGAAGTAGCTCGAGATGAAATAATTAGAAAATTAGCTAATATTTTATCTAATTTAGAAAATTCTACTTCAGATTCTAAAAAAGCAGGTCTTCTAGTGTCTAATGACAGTCCCTATTTTTATGAAATAAAGAATCAATTAAATAAAATAGAATATGGTTCTTTGGAATCATATCGTCCTTTATTTTTGATGGATAATATAGATTATAATTCGGCTATTAGTATTTATTTAGCCGCTGAAGAAATGCCAGGAGTTTCCATTTCTGTTAAAATGAGAAGAAAATATTTAAGTTCCGAAGATAATTCATTAAGTTTATCTCATTTTTTGGGTTATATCGGAAAAATTTCAGAAAAAGATTTAACAATTTTTGGTGATGAATATTCTTCTATTGATTATATTGGAAAATCAGGTTTAGAATATTTTTATGAAAATGAATTAAAAGGAATAAAAGGAAAAAAAAATATTGAAATTGATGCTTTAGGTCGAGAGAAAAAAATTGTTTCTCAAATTAATCCGGAAGATGGATATGATTTGGTTTTAAGTATAGATATTGATTTACAAAAAAAATCTGAGGAAATTTTAAAAAAATATTTATCTGATAATAATATGAAAAGGGCTTCAATTGTGGCTCTTAATCCCAACAACGGAGAAGTTTTAACCTTGATTAGTTGGCCTTCTTTTGATAATAATATTTTTTCTAAAGGTATTAGTCAGATAGATTATGAAAATCTTACCAATAATCCTGATAAACCTTTATTCAATAGAGTTATTAGTGGAACTTTTCCTTCAGGTTCAACCTTGAAACCAACCTTAGCGGCGGCTGCTTTACAAGAAAAAATAATTACTGCCAATACTACAGTTATGAGCACTGGTGGTATAAATGTTGGAGCTTGGTTTTTTGCTGATTGGAAAGCTGGAGGACATGGCTTAACCAATGTTAGAAAAGCCATAGCTGAATCAGTTAATACTTTTTTCTATTATATAGGTGCTGGTTATAATGATTTTAAAGGATTGGGCATAGATAAAATTGATGAATATTTAATATTATTTGGTTTAAGCCAACAAAGTGGTATTGATTTACCACAAGAAGGTTCTGGTTTTATTCCAAGTCCAGAATGGAAAAAAGAAACTCAGGGTGAAACTTGGTATATTGGAAATACCTATAATGTTTCTATAGGTCAGGGCGATATTTTAACAACTCCTTTACAGGTAGCCAATTTTACCGCTTTTTTTGCTAATAATGGAAAATTATACCGACCTCATTTAGTAAAGAGTATTTTAAAAGATAATAATGAAGTATTAAGAAATATTGAGTCAGAAATTATTAGAGAAAATTTTATAAGTTCTGAAAATATTACTATAGTTAAAGAAGGTATGCGGCAAACAATTGAAAGCGGTAGTGCTCGTCGTTTAAATTCTTTACCAGTTAAAGTAGCTGGTAAAACTGGAACAGCTCAATGGGGTTTAGATAAAAATAATCATGCTTGGTTTACTTCTTTTGCTCCTTATGATAATCCAGAAATAGTTTTAACAATTTTAGTAGAAGAGGGAATTGAAGGAAGTGGAATCGCCACGTCTATCGCCGGAGAAATACTTAATTGGTATTTTACTAAAGATCAAATTAATACTTCAACCTCAACTGAAAACAATAATGATAATTATTGATTATCTAAATTTTTTTTGATAGAGTGAAATTTATGAAAATAACATCAAGAATAATTGAAATTTTTAAAAAAGACAAATTTTTGTTACCAGTTTTAATTTGTTGTTTTATTTTTTTTGTTTTAGTTTCAATTTTACCTTTTTTTCAGATTAAACAGGGTTTTCTGAAATTTTTTTCACCCGATGAAAATGCTAATTATATTTTTACAGAATTATATAAAGAAACCGGAAACTTATCTTTTTTTGAAAAGTATAATTTAATTTCGGAAGATATTATTAAACCTCGCAGTTATTTTAGTTATTTAGGGGTTATAAAGCCGGTAAGTTTTTTAGGAATGATTATTATTTATGGAAATTTAGCTAAGATTTTTGGTTCGGGATTAATACCATTTTTAACTCCGATTTTTGCCAGTTTAGCTTTATTTTTTTATTATTTATTAATTAAATTATTATTCGGTTCTAAAAATGCTTTTATTTCTTTTCTATTGTTTTTTTCATTTCCAGTGTTGATTTATTATTCAACTCGTAGCATGTTTCATAATGTTTTATTTTTATCTTTTTTTATTATTGCTTTATATTTTTTAGTTCTTCTACAAAAAAAGAAAATTCCAGTTTTGAAATTAAATAAAAATAAATATTATCGTGAAATTTTTCTAAAAGATTTTGTTTATGCTATCTTATGTGGTTTATTTTTTGGCTCAGCTATTGGAGTTAGATCTTCAGAATTAATTTGGTTATTACCGGCCGGTTTATTATTTTTTATTTTTAATATTAAAAAATTTAATTGGTCAAGAATAATAATGATTTTAAGTGGATTTTTTTTAGCTCTATTACCAGTTTTATATTATAATCAACTTTTATATGGTTCTCCTTTGTTCGGTGGATATCGCGAAATGAATACTTCTATTGAAACTATTTCTCAGGCCAGTGGCGGACTTTTTAAATCTTTTTTTTCCGGAAATTTTGAAGAAGTTAGAGTATTAATAAAATCTATTTTTAATACTTTTTTTTATTTTGGTTTTCATCCTAAACAATCACTTATAATGTTTTTCAGATATTGTGCTCAAATGTTTTGGTATATATTTATTCCAGCTATTATTGGTTTCTTTTATTTTATATTTTTTGATCAAAAGAAACTTAAGAAAGTCTGGACTTATGGTGTTTCTTGGTTTTTATTATCTTTTATATTAATAATTTATTATGGTTCTTGGAAATTTGTTGATAATCCTGATCCTCGTAGTTTTACTATTGGAAATTCTTACACTCGTTATTGGTTACCTATTTATATTGGTTTATTTCCGTTAGTATCCGTTTTCATTTTAGAAGCAAAAAAAATATTTGAATTTATTAAAAAAGATAAGATTAAAAAAATAGCTGGTAATTTTTTAACTGTTCTATTATTATCTTTTATCATTTTTTTATCATTTAGATTTGTTTATGCTGGCTCGGAAGAAGGTTTAAAGCATTATTTTTTAAAAAGTCATGAAGCTCAAACTGAAGTTAGAAAAATTTTAGATTTAACCGAAGCTAATGCTGTAATTATAACGGAATATCATGATAAATTTTTATTTCCAGAAAGAAAGGTTATTGTTGGTCGTTTTGATGATGACAATATGAATAAAAATTATTATAGTTTAGCTAAGTATCTTCCGGTTTATTATTATAATTTTACTCTACCCGAGAAAGATATAGATTATTTAAACAATAGACGTTTAATAAATTTTAATTTAAAGATAGAATTAATAAAAAACATTGATGATACTTTTTCTTTATATCAACTTATTATTGTAAATTAATATATTTTTATGACATATAGTATTATAGTCATCGGTTGTCAAATGAATAAAGCTGATGGTGAACGCTTATCTTTTTATTTAGAAAACTTAGGTTTTAGAAAAATAGATAATTTTCTTAAAGCTGATTTAGTGGCTATTATTACTTGTGGAGTAAAACAAATGGCCGAAGATCGTGTTTATGGTTTAGTGGAAAAAATAACTCGTAATAATAAAAAAGCGGTAATCGCTATTAGTGGTTGTTTAAGTGATAGAGTTGACGTCCAAACTCGTTTAAAGAATAAAGTTGATATTTGGTTTAATATTGCAACTTTGGTATTTTTAAATAAAAGTTTAAAAAAATATTTTCCAAATATAAAAAACTTTTCTTCGTCTAAATTTAAAAATTATCTTGATATTTCCCCCAATTATTTATCTACTTTTTCAGCTTTTGTTCCAATTGGCAATGGTTGTAATAATTTTTGTTCGTATTGCGTAGTCCCTTATGCTCGAAATAGAGAAGTTTATCGTTCTTCGGAGGATATAATAAAAGAGGTGAAAAATTTAATAAAAAAAGGTTATAAAGAAATAACTTTAATAGCTCAAAACGTTAATAGTTATAAATCAAATATTGATTTTCCCGGTTTATTAAAAACCATTGATAATTTACCGGGTGATTTTTGGTTACGTTTTTCCACTAGTCATCCTAAAGATGTAAGTCCTAAATTAATAAAAGTTTTAAAAAGGGGCAAACATATTTGTGAGCATTTTCATTTAGCTGTTCAATCTGGTGATAATGATATATTAAAATCAATGAATAGAAAATATAAAGTGGAAAAGTATAAAAAATTAGTAAAAGATATACGATTAGCTATGGATGGAAAAAATAATCTTCCTACGGCCATTACTACTGATATTATAGTTGGTTATCCGGGAGAAACAGAAAAAAATTTTTCTAAGACTAAAAAACTTTTTCAAGAATTAAAATTTGATTTAGCTTTTATTTCTAAATATAGTCCTCGTCCTCTGACTGCTTCTTTTAATTTACCTGATAATGTTTCTTTGAGTGATAAAAAGGAGAGAGAAAAGGAATTGAATAAATTATTAAAAAAGCATGCTTTGTCTAATAATAAAAAATATGTGGGTAAAGAAGTATTAATTCTATTAGAAGGAACAACTCGTAAGGGAGAATTATTTGGTCGAACTAGAACTTCTAAATTAGTTAAAATTGTTGTTGATAAATCAATTAATAATAATCGTTGTTTAATAGGTCAATTTATTAAAGTTAAAATAATAAAAGCTAAGGAATTTGAATTGATTGGAAAAATAATTGTTTAAAATATGAATAATAAAAAAAAAGAAAAAGTTATAGTAATCTTAGGCCCGACAGCTAGTGGAAAAACGGCTTTGGCGGTTAAATTGGCTAATAAATTTTTAGGAGAAATAATTAGTGCTGATAGCCGGCAAGTTTATACAGGAATGGATATAGGGACAGGGAAAGATTTGGCCGAATATTCTATTTTAAATAAATCTATTCCTTATCATCTAATAGATATTTATGATCCTAAAAATATTTTTTCTTTAGCTAAATATAAATCTTTAGCTTTTTTGGCTATCAAAGATGTTTTAAAAAGAAAAAAACTGCCTTTTTTAGTTGGGGGTAGCGGTTTGTACTTACAAGCGGTAGTTGATAATTATTTATTATCTTCCATCAAACCAATTTTTGGTCAAAGAGTAGAATATGAAAATTTAGAATTAGAAGAATTACAAAAAAGAATAAAGAAAATAAATCCCAAATTTTTTAAAAATATAAATAATAGCGATTTAAATAATAAAAGGCGTTTAGCTCGTTATTTGGAAGTTTTATCAATAGAAAAAGATTTTTCTCCCCAGAAAGGTGAAAGTGAATATAATTTTTTAATTTTAGGTTTAAATCCGGAAAGAGAGCTTGTAAAAAATAAAATATATAATCGTTTGATAAAACGATTAGAAGATGAAGAGATGATTGGAGAAGTAAAGAAATTAAACGAATCGGGAATAAGTTTTTCCAGGTTAGAGAGTTTTGGTTTGGAATATAAATTTATTGCTTGGTATTTACAAGAAAAAATAAATTATAAACAATTAGTTGATCAATTATTTTCAGCCATCTGTCGTTTTTCAAAAAATCAAGTTTCTTGGTTTAAACGTTGGGAGAAACAGGGAATAAAAATAAATTGGATAAATGATTATAATGAAGCTGAAAAGAAAATAAAAAAATTTATTGAAAAGGACAATTACCGGAACTGATTCCGGAAATTGAAGCGCAATTATATCCGACTGGCATATTTTCTTTTTCTTTTTCTAAACAAAATTCTAAATAATAATATTTTCCATCCGATTCATAGGAATATTCGGCTATCGGACAAATTTCGGCACTTTCTGGTTTTGGATTAGAAGGTATTTTTTTTAGATAAATTATTTGACTATCAGAAGGATTGGTTAATTTTTCACCGAAATTAAGAGTAGTGGGATAAGCACCAACATCACGACGATATAATTCTAAGGCTAATTGAAGTTGTTTGACGGCATTTAATCTTTTAGCATCTTTACTGTTTTTTCTAACCTCTGACGAAGAAACTATAGAAATGGTTACTAGTAATGAAATTACAACAACAGTTATTAATAATTCCATTAAAGTAAAAGCTGTTTTTTTTCTATTCATTTTTTTGTAAATTATTTTTTATTATTTCTTCTATTTTAGAAGCCGAAAAACGACCCTTGGTTTCGGCCATAGTTTGTCCGATAAAAAATTTTAATAAAGCTTCTTTACCATTTTGATATTCTAACCATTGTTTTTCATATTTTTTTATTACCTTTTCCACATTTTTTTCTAATTCTTCTAAATTATCTTCTGTTTTTCTTTCTAAATTATTTTCTTTCATTATATTTTCTGGATCTTTTCCGATTTTATACATTATTTCTAATATTTCTTGACCGGTTTTGGCAGTTATTTTTTCTTGATGTAATAATAAAATTAATTTAGAAAATTCTAATGGTTTAATTTTTATTTCATCAATATTTTTTTTATCCTTTTTTAAAAATTTAAATAATTCTCCGCTTATCCAATTAGTACTTAGTTTACTTAATTTTATATTTTGATTTTCCCAAGATTCGTCATTAGATTTTATTAATTCATGTAATTCCGAAATAACTTTTTCTGTCCAATCAGCTATATTTTTGTTTTCTATTAAAATTTCACTCATTTCAGGTGTCAGACCGTATTCTTTTATAAAACGATCTTTTTTATTATGAGGTAACTCTATTAGTTTTTTCTTTATTTCGGCAATTTTTTCGGAACTTATTTTTATTGGTTTAATATCAGGCTCAGGAAAATAGCGATAATCGGAACTACTTTCTTTTACTCGTTGTCTAAAAGTTTCATTTTTATTTTCATTAAATCCTCGAGTTTCCATTAAGATTTCTTCATTATTGTCTATTAATTTTTTTTGTCTGTCTGTCTCATAATTTATGGCCTTTTCAATTGATTTAAAAGAATTAATATTTTTTATTTCTACTTTATTATTTAATTTAGTATTTTTTATTGTTTTTATCTGTCCTTGTTCATCTCTAAACCAATGTCCTTTTTTTTGTAAACTTATATTAACCTCACAACGCATTTCTCCCTTTTCCATGTTAGCATCACTGATATTTAAATATTTTAAGATTTGTTGAAAAGTTTGACAGAACATTCTAGCACTTATTCCATCATGAATTACGGGCTCAGTAACCAATTCTAATAAGGGAACTCCGGCTCGATTAAAATCTATTAATGTATAATTTTTACCATTAGGATGAATAAGTTTAGCCGTATCTTCTTCTAGATGTATTCTGGTTATTTCTATATTTTGCTTATTTATCTTTAAAAAACCGTGATGAGCTATCGGTAAATCATATTGTGATATTTGATAACCTTTTGGCAAATCAGGATAAAAATAATTTTTTCTATCAAATTTACTTAATCGATTTATTTGACAATTCAAAGCTAATCCTAAAAGAATAACTTTATTAATAGCTTCTTGATTGACTAAAGGTAAGGTTCCGGGGTGTCCTAAACAAATAGGACAAACAGTAGTGTTTGGATTCTGATTTAATGTTTCATTTCGACAAGAACAAAACATTTTACTATTTGATTTTATTTCAGCATGTATTTCCAAGCCGATTATAATATCATAATCCATAAATTAATTATCTAAAAAATTTTTTATTGTTTTGAATAACTTATCATTTATTTCTTCAATACTTAAATTAGCATTTATTTTTTGCCAAGAATATTTTTCGGCTAAATCTAAATGAATTTGTTTTACTTTTAAAAATAACTCTTCATTGGTTTCATGTTTATGGTTTTTTTCAATGGAATTTTTGAATCTTTCACCATCAAAAAGTATGGCTAAATCTTCTTTTATTAAATGACTATTTATTTTTTCTAAAAATTCTAAATTAACTCCAGTTCCCATACCCCAGGCTAGGCTGGTACCAATATAATCTTCGGCCATGATATTTATTCCCTGGTTTAATTTTTCTTTTAAGTTGTTTTGATACTGGGTTCTATTCAGGGCATAAACTATTTGAGCTTCTCGAGGATCTAAATTATATGGATTATTATTTCGTAAATAATCATTTAAAATATGACCACTAGGAGCTAAATCGTATAAAGGATATTTAAGGTATTCAAAGGGAATATTGAGATCATTGAATCTTTCAACTAAAAGTTTAGCTTGAGTACTTTTTCCCAGGTTATTTGTTCCGTAAAAAACTATTAAACGTCCCTTTTTTATTTTCATAGCATTAACGATTATCACCGCTACCATGTAAATGGTTTCTTTCTTGTCTAGATTTTAATTTTTCCAAATTTTTTTCAGCTATATAATTAAAATCTAATTTTAACTCTGTACCTAATTGAGCTAAATACCATAAAACATCACCTAATTCTTTAGCAATTTCTTCTTTTTTTTCTGAATCTATAATTCCATTATTATCTCTTATAATTTTTTTTATTTTTTCGGCTACTTCACCGGTTTCACCAGCCAATCCTAATGTCGGATATACATAATTATTTCCAATATTGGGATAAGTAGCTGTGGTTTTAGCTAATTCTTGATATTCTTTGAAGGTCATATTTTTAATCTAAAGTATTTATTTTTTTAACTAATTGATGAATTTGTTCCCAAAGTTCTTCCCAAGTGCCATTATTGTCTATTACAAAATTAGCTTTTTTCATGGTTTTTGGAATTTCTAATTCCGTTTCTTGCTTTTCATCATTTAAAAATTGAGCAAATGTCTTTTTATTATCTCCTTTATTTTCATTTCTTTGAACAACTCTTTGATATCTGATTTTTTTATCAGCCTTAACGCTTACTAAAAAAAAGCCTTTTACATTTTTTAAATATTTAATATCAGCCATTCGTCTAATTCCGTCTATAACTATAAAATCATCTTTATCTTCGTCGGCATCTTTAGCCATAGCTTTAGCTAAAACATTTTCTCCAAAAGTTTTTCTTAGAGCAATAGATATTTTTTGCATGTTTTTTCGACTTTGTTCAATGTCTAATCGGTCTAAGATATTTCTTAAAATGGTAGAAAAACGATAATCACTAGCTTTATATTTTTCTATTAGAAATTTCTTTATAACTCCTTTACCACAAGCAATTTGCCCAGTTAGTCCGATAATGATTTTCTTTTTTTTCTTTTTCATAATTTTTGTATATATTATTATTTTTTAATTATATCTTGTAAGCCACGACGGTAATCCCATTGATCAGGTTCTAAATCACAATTTAATTTCAGGGCTGGTAATTTTTCATTTAAAACTCGGTACATTTCATGAGCTACTTTTCTTAAAGTTGGGTGAACTAATTTTCCGGATCTTAATTCTACTACATAGGCGGTAGCTGGAAGATTATAGGTATTTTGACAAAAGACATTAAAGCCCATAGCAATATAGTATTGTTTAATTTCATCAGAACAATTTAAATTATTTATAGCTTGCGTTTGTTCTGAAATTAATTTTTCAGCTTCAATTCTAATTTGCTCCGGTAATTGTTTTAAATACCAATCATTAAAACCGATAGAAGTGCTTAAGAGTGGAATGCGACAAATTCCATTACGATGTCTTTGTATGTCCCTAAAAGATCCAAAATCTAGTATAAATTCAAAACTTATTGTTCCTAATTCACCTAAAAAACTTGGTAAACTAGTTTTTAAGGGACGATTTTCTAATATATTAGTATATTCAATTAAATCTTCATTTTTTATATTGGTTTTAATTTTTACTCCTGAAATAATTTGAGGTTTTAAAAAATTATATTCAGCCATTATTTTTTTTCTATAATTTTCTTGTTCTTCTATTATTGGTTGGCAAAAACTATTTTTATATTTTTCTTTTAATTTGTTAGATATTATTTCGGCTATTTCTTTAACTTCATTTAAAGGATTATGTTTTAACCAACATAGTTTGTCATAAGCTTGACGTAAATTAGTATGCCAACTTAATTGAGTAGTAATTCCAGCCGGTAAAAAGCCACGAGTAATATCAAAACAACGAGCTTTTATAGCTTTATTATATATTATTTCATCTTCATCTTCTTTTTTTGGATATTTATTTTTTAAATGATTTTGAACTTCTTCTTGATTATGATTATAGAAATTCATCCACTTTTTTAAAATATTTTTTGATTCTTGATTATTAAGTGGATCAATTATTTCTCTATTTCCCATATCTATATAACGAGTTGAAGTTTCTTGGCCAGAGTATAGTTGCCAGTCTTGAATAGCCTTATCAGCTAATATTGATATATTTTCTATAAATATGGTAGTACTTCCGCAGTCAGCAATGCTAGAGTGTCCATAACCTACATAAAATGTTTCCATGAATTTACCCGAACCACTGTCTTTAACTTTTTCTACATGCTCAGTTACGCTTTTAGAACTACGAGAGTATAGAGCTTGCATCATAGCGGTATCTTCAGGCGAAAACTCATCATAAATATATACATCTTTCATATCTTTTACTATTTTATATTTAATTATATTTTTATAATATCAAATATTTATGGGCTTAGCAAATAAACAATACTTAATTTTGTTTTTTGTTTTTTAAATGATATAATATAAATAAATTTAAATTATTTTATGAAAATAAGTAAATATTATATCTTTTTTGTGTTGTTTTTGTTGTTTTTTCCAATATTAGGAGTTCAAGCTCAATCTTTGGGAGAAAAATTATCAGGTCAAATACTTTTAGATGTGGAAAGAAACGGTGAAGCCTGGTATATTTATCCAGAAAATAATAAAAGATATTATTTAGGACGACCAAATGATGCTTTTGAAATTATGAGAAATTTGGGATTAGGTATTACTGAATATGATTTTCAGCAAATAGCTCAAGCGGGAATGCCGATAGATGGCAATATTGAATTAACTCAAAAATTAGCTGGAAAAATAATTCTACAAGTAGAAAAAAATGGTGAGGCTTGGTATATAAATCCATCTGATTTAAAAAAATATTACTTAGGACGACCGGATGATGCTTTTAAAATTATGCGAGAATTAGGTTTGGGTATAAATAGAAAGGATTTAGCCTTGATACATAAAAACACTTTTTCGGAAAGTGTTGATGATTATAGTTATTATAAGTATAAGCAGTTAGTGGTGGTTGATAATCAAGAGTATTTTATTGATGTGGTTTCTATTGATTTAAATAATCCTAATTTAAAAATAATAACCGATACGGCTGATTTTAAGGATTGTTTGTCTCAGTGTTTAGCTAAACCTCTTATAGATTATGTTATTGATAATAATGCTTTTACGGCTATAAATGCTTCTTATTTTGATACATCAGCATCTAAATTAAATTATTATTTTTTTCCTATATATAATTCACGTTTACAGACTTTTATTAATAGTAATCAATTAAAATATCCAACCACTGGTCCTATTATGGCTTTTGATATTAATAATAATTTTTATTATTTTAAGGATAGCCGTGATTTTAAAAGTGTTGATAATTTTGAGTCGGTTCACGGAACTAAACTACAAGCAGCTATCGGTAATAAACCACGTTTAATTGAGAATGGTAAAAATTTATTAATTGATTGGGAGGTAGACAAAAGTCAATCTGAAGTTAAAACTTTACGTAATGCTATTGCTTATAAAGCGGATAATAATGGAGGTAAGGGGAAAATATATTTAGTGGTTGCTCGTTTAGCGACAGTAATTGATTTAGCTGAAATTTTAAAAGTCATGGATATTGATTATGCTATTAATTTAGATGGAGGGTATTCTTCAGCTTTGTATTATAATGATGAATATATGGTGGGACCAGGTAGAAATATTCCTAATGCTATTTTATTTTCGGTAAAATAATTTTTTATGTTAGATAATTATATAAAAAAAATAAAACAAGACGGACAAGTATATTTATTATGTAAAGTAATTCCTAATTCTGATATTACTACTATAAAAAGTATTGATAAAAATAATATTGATGGTCAAGAAACAGAAATAATCACCATTAAAATAGCGGCTGTGGCTGATAAAAATAAAGCTAATAAAGCTTTAATTAATTTTTTAGCTAAAGAATTTAATGTTTTTAAAGATAATATTGTTATTATTAATGGAAAAACAGAACGTCTTAAATTAATACGAATAAAAAATAATTAAATTTTATATATGGAATTATCTATTATTATTGTTTCTTATAATGTTAAAGAAAAATTGGAAAAAAATTTATCGGCTATTTTTAAATTTTATGAAAATTTTCCGTTAGAAGTTTTTGTGGTTGATAATGCTTCCATTGACGGTTCAGCTGATATGGTAGCAGAAAAATTTCCACAAGTTAAATTAATAAGGAATAATAAAAATTTAGGTTTTGCTAAAGCTAATAATATTGCTATTCGTCAAACTCAAAGTGATTTTATTCTCTTATTAAATCCTGATATGTTAATTTTTCCAGAAACCCTTATTGATTCTTTGGTTTTTGCTAAACAAAATCCACAAGCGGTGGTTTCTAGTTGTTTATTATTAAATGGAAATAATGAAATAATAAAACATGTTCGTCGTTTTCCTAAATTCAGTGATCAATTATTTATTATATTAAAATTACCTCATATTTTTCCTAAAATTTTAAAATCTTATTTGTGTCATGATTTTGATTATAATTTAAGTCAAAAAGTTGATTCAGTTCGTGGTTCTTTTTTTCTTATAAATAAAAAAGCTTATCAAGCTATAAGTGAAATTAAAAATCCTTTATTAGATGAACGTTATTTTGTTTGGTTTGAAGAAGTTGACTTTTGTCGTCAAGTATATAAAATGGGGGGAGAAGTTTGGTATAATGCCAAATCTTTCTGTATTGATTATATTGGACAAAGTTTTTCTTTATTAAAAAGAGGTCGAACTCAAAACTATTTTTCAGAATCTATGCTTAAATATTTTAAGAAATGGCAACCTAAATGGCAGTATTATATTTTAAAGTTTTTTTGGCCTCTAGGAAAATTATTAACCTTTATTTTTTCTTTTTTTGTTAAACCTAAAAGGGGTTTTAAAAATTAAGATTTATGAATAAAAAAGTTGCTATCATTTTAATAAATTATAAAGATTATGCTAAAAAATATTTAATTGATTGTTTAGTTGGTCTAAGAAAACAAACTTTTACCGGACAATCAATTTTATATATTGTTGATAATTCTAGTTCCGATGATTCTTTTAATTTTTTAAAGACTCAAGCTCCGGAAGCAGTGATTATAAAGAATAGAGACAATGATGGTTTTGCTAAAGGTAACAACGATGCTATCAAGGAGGCTTTTAAAAATAATTGTGAATATATTATTCTTTTTAATATGGATACAGTAATAGATGAACGGGCCGTGGAAGAATTAGTAAAAATGGCTGACAGTGATCCTAAAATAGGAGCCGTTCAATCTCGTTTAATGTTATGGTCTCAAAAAGATGAAATAAATAGTCTGGGTAATAGTACTCATTTTTTAGGTTTTGGTTATTGTTTAAATTACCATGATAAATATGAGAAAATAAAAATAAAAGATGGATCTGATATTTTTTATCCCTCTGGAGCAGCTGTTTTATTTAAAAGTGAAGTTTTAAAAAATGTTTCTTTATTTGATGAAACTTACTTTATGTACAACGAAGATCAAGATTTGGGTTGGAGAATTTGGTTGGGAGGCTATCGTTGCGTAGTATCTTTAAAATCAATTGTATATCATAAATATGAATTTAATAAATCTATAGCCAAATATTATTTTATGGATAGAAATAGACTTATAAGCATATTTAAAAATTATAATTTTATTTCTTTGCTGTTTATTTTTCCAGCTTTAATAATAATGGAATTAGGTTTATTATTATTTTCTATTTTTAATGGATGGTTTTTAAAAAAAATAAAAGTTTGGCTTTATTTTTTTAATCCTTGTTCTTGGATAAAAATAATAAGGGAAAGAAAAAAAATTCAAAAAAATAGAATTATAAAAGACAGAGAATTACTTAATTTGATTTCATCTAAAATTTCTTATCAAGAAATAGAAAGTTTTAGTTTAAAAATAGCTAATATTTTTTTTAGTCTTTACTATTTTCTATTTAAGATTATTATAAGGATATTAAATGTTTAATGATATGGACTTATCAATAATTATAGTTAATTATAAAACAAAAGACAAAATAAAACATTGTTTAAAATCGGTGTTAGAATCGGATTTACAAGGTTTGAATTATGAAATCATTGTAGTTGATAATGCTTCGGGAGAAGATTTATCTGATTTAAAATCAGAAATTATGGATTTCAAATTTATTCAAAGTGATATTAATTATGGTATGGGGGGTGGAAATAATTTAGGCCTTAAGGGGGCTAAGGGAAAATTTGTTTTAATATTAAATCCTGATACAATTTTGAAACCGGCCGCTGTTAAAATATTATTTAATTATATGAATACTTATTCCGATGTTTATATTGTTGGTCCAAAACTTTTAAATATTGATTTAAGTTTACAATTATCTTGTTCACGTTTTCCTAAATTATGGACTCCAATTTTACGTCGAACTTTTCTGGGAAGATTTTTTAAAAAACATTTAGATTGGTTTTTGATGAAAAACTTTTCTCATGATATAATACAAGAAGTAGATTGGTTAATGGGATCTTGTTTATTAATAAGAAAAGAAGGTTTTGAAGGTTTTGATGATAGAAATTTTTTTATGTATTTTGAAGATGTTGATGTTTGTCGTCGAGCAAAAATAATTGGAAAAAAAGTTGTTTATAATCCTGAAGCCGAGGTAATTCATTATCATATGAGATCGAGTGCTCGGTATCCTTGGTATATAGCCATTTTAAAAGATAAAATAACCAAAGAACATATAAAATCTTGGTATAGATATTTTAAGAAATGGGGCCTTAGAAAAAAATAATGGAATTATAATTAAAATTTTTAATATGAAGAAAATTAAAAAAGCCATTATGCCGGTAGCTGGTTTTGGAACCAGATTTTTACCGGCTACCAAAGCTCAACCCAAGGAAATGTTACCGGTTATAGATAAACCAGTCATTCAATATTTAGTGGAAGATGCTGTGGCAGCTGGAATAGAAGAAATTATTTTTGTTACTGGTCGAGGAAAAAGATCAATTGAAGACCATTTTGATTATTCTTTTGAGTTAGAAAAAACTTTAGTAGAAAAAAATAAATTGGATTTAGTAAAAAAAATAAAAGAGATAGATTCTTTAGCTAAATTTTCTTATGTTCGTCAGGCTATTCCTTTAGGCGATGGTCATGCTATAAATTGTGCTTCACATTTAGTTTTTGATGAACCAGTTTTGGTTATGTTTGGAGATACTTTGTATGATAGTAAAATTTCTCCCGCCAAACAACTTATTGATTCATATGAACATTACCAATGTCCAATTATAGGATTATCAGAAGTAGAAAAGGAAGAAGTTGATAAATTTGGTGTTATAGATGGATTAGATTTAGGTGATGGAAATTATAAAATAAAACAATTTGTTGAAAAACCACCTATTAATAAAGCCCCATCTAATTTAGCTGCCGTTGGTTTATATGTAATAACTCCAGAGGTTTTATCAGTTTTAAAAAATATGAAAAGTGGAAAGTCGGGAGAGATAAGATTGGCTGATGCTTTTGATTCGATGTTACAAGATAATTTACCAATGTATGGTAAAAAAATAGAAGGGGAATGGTTGGATACCGGGAATAAATTAAACTTCATTAAAGCTACCTTAAAATTAGGAATTAAAAATGAAGAAATAGGTAAAGATTTAAAAAAATTAATAAAAAATTTAGCTGAAACATTTTAGTTGTATTTATGTCATATAAATTTCGTAACATTTTATTTATTTTCTTTGTTCTAAGTTTTTTTGTTTTGACAACTATTTTTTCTTTATCGGCTAGCGGTTATAGAATTTCTTTATCGGCTTTAATAAGCGGTAAAAGTTTTATTAAAAAAACTGGAACCTTAGCTGTTAATTCTAATCCTAGTGGAGCTAAAATAACTTTGATTAATCAATATAGTAGTTTTTTTTCCGAGGAAGAAATTTTAAAAAACAAGAATATAAATACTCCTTATAAAATAAAGAGTTTATTACCGGGCGATTATTTGCTGTCTTTTGAATTAGATGGTTATTGGCCTTGGCAACAAAAAGTTTCTATTTATTCTGAACAAACAACTTATATTGAAGATGTAGTATTATTTAAAAAAAGTTTACCAGCTATATTTTTTAATTCGGAAGTACAAAACATAAGCATAGATTCTTATGGTAAGAGTATTGCTCTACAAAAAACTAATCAAGTTATAAATTTATCTAATAATCAAGAAATTATTTTAAGTGATAATGCTGATAATGTTTCTTTTTTGGGTGATAAAAAAATATTAGTAAATGGAGATTCTATTTTTGATTATTCTCGTGAAAAATATTTATCGGTAGATAATCTTGATCTTGGTAATTCTAAAAAAATAAAGATAATTGACGGAGATTTGTATTATTTAAAGAATGGTTTAAACAGTTATAATTTTTTTACTAAAAAAGAAGAATATATACTTAATGATAAGAAATTAATTGATTATGATTTTTATAATAATGGATATTGCTATATATTTTCTGATGCAGATAATTATGTTTTAAAGATTTATTCTTATCGACAAAAAGAACCAATTTCAGTAATCACCTTACCAAGTAATGGAGAATATGAAATATTATCATCTTTTGCTCCCACTAACTTTATTTATGTTTATGATCATAATTTTAAAACTCTTTATATAGTAAATCTATCATCTAAGTTTAATTCTTATTGGGCTGTTTTAAATAATATTGAAAATATAAATTTTATTGATAATGGTAATTTTGTTTATTCTTCTGATTTTGAAATTTATTCATATAATTCTATTTTAGCTGAAGAATTTTTAATAGGTCGTTTTGATTCTATTATATCTGGTTTAGTTTGGCATCCTAAAAGTTATTTAATTTATTCTACTAAAAGCGATATTGTAATTTTAGATTTAAAACATAATAATTATTCTATTAAATTAGTGACATTAGATCAGGTAGGAAATTTAGTTTTAGATAAATTAGGTAGTGTTCTTTATTTTACTGGTAGTATTAATAATCAATCGGGAGTATATAAATTACTTATTCAATAATTAATATAAATATATGGCTAAATTTTTAATAAATGGACAAAAACCATTGTCAGGAACAATTAAAGTTAAGGGAGCTAAGAATCTGGCATTGAAAGTAATACCCGGAGCTCTATTATCTGATGAAGCTACTACTATTGATAACTTACCAAGAATTGAAGATATTTCTAAATCTTTACAAATGGTAAAAGAATTGGGTTTTTTTTGCCAAGAAGATAAAAAAGGACGAATTATTATAGAAGCTAAAAAATTAAAAACAAATGAACTACCTTCAGCTTTGGCTAATAAGTTTCGTACTTCTATAATGTTTGTTGGTCCACTTTTAGCTCGTTTTAAAAAAATTAAATTTCCTCATCCGGGAGGATGTGTCATTGGAGCTGGTGGTCGTCCCATAGATTTATTTTTAGATGGTTTTGCAGCTTTCGGAGCTGAAATTAAAATAGAAAATCGTTTCTATTGTCTTAAAGCCAAAAAATTAATTGGATGTGATTTCTTTTTTCCGATAGTTTCAGTTACTGGAACTGAAAGTTTAATGATGACAGCTTGTTTAGCTGAAGGAAAAACTGTTTTAAAAAATTGTGCCATGGAACCGGAAATAAAATATTTAGCTGATTATTTAAATAAGTGCGGAGCTAAAATTAGTGGAGCCGGAACTCCAGTTATTACTATTATCGGTGTTAAAAAAATAAAAGGAGGAAATATAAAAATTATGCCGGATAGAATAGAAACTGGATCTTTTGCTATTATGGCGGCTGCTACTAATTCCGAAATAACTATTAGAGATTGTGAACCGGAACATGTAGCTATATTATTATCAATTTTTAAGAAAATAGGAGTTAATTTTGAAATTGGTAAGGATTGGATAAAAATAAATAAACATAAAACTTTAAAACCATATAATATTCAAACTCATGAATATCCTGGATTTCCAACTGATTTACAATCGCCTTATGCAGTATTAATGACTCAAGCTAAAGGTAATTGTTTAATCCATGAAACTATTTATGATCGACGTTTAATTTGGACTGATATGTTATCACAAATGGGAGCTAATATAATTATGTGTGATCCACATCGAGTAGTTATTAATGGTCCGAGTAAATTATATGGTAAGAAATTAATAAGTCCCGATATTAGAGCTGGGATCGGATTGGTGATAGCCGCTTTAATAGCTAAGGGAACAACTGAAATAGATAATATTTATCAAATTGATAGGGGTTATGAAAATATAGATGAACGTTTAAGAAAATTAGGAGCTGATATAGTCAGAACTGAGTAATTCTTGACAATAAGTAACCTTTTGTTTAATATATGATTATTAAATTTAAATAAATATAAACTTATGGGAAAGATTGCAATTATTAAAACCGGTGGTAAACAATACAAAGTTAAAGAAGGTGATACTATTAAAATAGAAAAGCTTTCTACTGAACCGGGAAAAAAAGTTAAATTTTTAACACTAATGATAGCTGATACTGATGGTGCTTCTTTAGAATTAGGAAAACCTAATTTAGGAGAAAAAGTTGAAGCTGAAGTATTAAAAGAGGGAAAGGGCAAAAAGATTTTAGTAGTTAAATATAAAAATAAGACTAGATATAAAAAAACTACTGGACATAGACAGAATTATACTCAAGTAAAAATAGACAAGATAGCTTAAATTTTTAGATAAAAAAAAGAGATTTTAAACAAATCTCTTTTTTTATTGTTTAATATTAAATAATTCCACTTACATTTTATAATACATTATTGAACCCCAATACAAAAAATGATACTATATCTATATATTATAATTTGATA
>CAYMMH010000002.1:0-19420 GCA_964391525.1 uncultured Gammaproteobacteria bacterium
TGGAGTAACTACTTCTACTGATAATAATATTATTGAAAAATATTGCTATAATAATTTAGAAAGTAATTGTGATAATGGTTATGGAGGATTATATCAGTGGAATGAAGCTATGGAGTATTCAATCATTGAAGAAATTCAAGGTATTTGTCCAAGTGGTTGGCATATACCAACATATAATCAAATTGAAATTTTATTAGAATACATAAGTGATAATACAATATATCAATGTGATGGAGTAAGAGAAAATATATCAAAATCAATGGCTTCTGTTTCTGATTGGACAGCTACTTCTACTGTTTGTGCTCCTGGTAATAACCAATCAACTAATAATGCTACGGGATTTAATATTTATCCAGCTGGAGGAAGAAGCTATACTAGTGGAGCTTTTGGAAATTTTTCTTTATATGGTTATATGTGGTCATCAACAATTAGTCCAACTGATTCAAATAGAGCTTATTATAGGTATCTTTCTAATAAATCAGCTGTTGGTGGTTTTTCTAGTTATTTTAGGTCTTTTGCGGTAGCCGTTCGTTGTCTTAAAAATAATTAAATAATATTGACATTTTTAATAAAACAATATAATATTTAAGGGCTTAGATAAGTTTATTATTTAAGTTTTTTATTAATAAAATAACATGTTTGCTCAAATTTTCTGTTTATATCAAACAAATATAAATTTTGCAGACAGAAGCTCGTCCTTGACGGGGTAAAAGAAAAAATATGAATATTCCAAAACTAGAAGAGATGATGAAAGCTGGTGTGCACTTTGGTCATCGAACTAATCGCTGGCACCCAAAAATGAAACCGTTTATTTTTACTAAAAAAAATGGTATCTATATTATTGATTTAGAAAAAACTCAAGAAAAATTAAGTGAAGCTTTAGAGTATATGTCTAAATTAGTAAAAGAAGATAAAAATATACTTTTTGTTGGTACTAAAAAACAAGTTAAGGAAACAATGAAAAAAATGGCTGAAGAAATAAAACAACCATATATTACCGGAAAATGGTTAGGTGGTCTTTTAACAAATTTTTCAGTTATTAAAAAATCAATAAAAAAATATCAAGATTTATTAAATGATCGTGAAAGTGGACGATTAAATAAATATACTAAAAAAGAAAAATTAGATTTTGATCGTGAAATTAAGAGATTGGAAGAAAGAGTTGGTGGTTTAATTGGTTTAATTAAATTGCCAGATGCTATTTTCATTTGGGATTTAAAAGAAGAAAACACTGCCATAGTTGAAGCTCAAACTACCGGTATTCCAATAATTGCTATTTGTGATACTAATGTTGATCCAAGTTTATGTAATTATCCAATTCCAGCTAATGATGATGCTACTAAAACCGTAGAGTTAATTCTAAATTCAATAAAAGATACTTTAGCTAATGCTAAAAATATAAGTTTAAAATAATTAATAATTGATTAAATAAAAATATGGAACAAATAAAAGAATTGCGTGAAAGAACTGGAGCCGGAATGGTTGATTGTAAAAAAGCTTTAGATGAAGCTGGCAATGATATAGAAAAAGCTATAGAAATATTAAGAAAAAAGGGTATTGCTAAAGCTGCCAAAAGAAGTGAAAGAGAAGCCGGAGAGGGAATTATAAAAGTTGGGACAAATGATGATAAAACCGAGGGATATATGCTAGAATTAAATTCCGAAACTGATTTTGTGGCTCGTAATGAAAAATTTCAAAGTTTGATTGATGATATTTTTGAAATTATGAAAAATAATAAACCAGCTAATAGGGAAGATTTATTAAAAATGAGTTTAAAAGATAGCACAGTTGAGGAACAAATAAGTTCTTTAAGCGGAGTTATAGGTGAAAAAATAGTTTTAGGTAGAATGGCTATCATTAATGGAGCTGGTGTTTCAGCTTACTCTCATTTAGCTGGTCGTATTGGAGTTTTAGTAGCTCTTGATAAAAGTGGTAATGAAGAATTGGCCGATAATATAGCTATGCATATTGCTGCCGCTAATCCTCGTTATTTAAATAGTTCAGAGGTTCCGAATCAGGAAGTGGATAAGGAAAAAGAAATTTATCATGAACAATTAATTAAAGAAGGAAAACCGGAAAATATTATTGAAAATATAATGGTTGGTAAAGTAAAAAAATATTATTCTGAAGTTTGTTTAGTTGATCAAGAATATATCAAAGATGATAAAAAAACTGTACAAGAAATTTTAGGTGATATTAAAGTTGAAAAGTTTTTTAGATTTTCTTTATAACTAAATTTTAAAGAATGGATATAATTCAAATTCAATTCGCTCCTTGGGACAAAAAATATGATTTTAGTTCAGGAGATTTAGTTGATTTAAAAATTGGAGATTTTGTTATAGTAGAAACCGAATTTGGTCAAGAAATTGGGAAAGTTTTTAATTTTAAAAAATTATCAGAAGTTGAAAAAGAGGAAGAAATTAAACCTATTATTCGTTTAGCTACTGAAGAAGATTTAAATAAATTAATTACTGATGAAGAAAAAAAAGAAGCTCTTGATTATTGTAGGAAAATTGTAGAAAGCTATGAATTGCCGATGAAGTTAATTGATGTTCATTTTTCTCTAGACAGAAATAGAATTAATTTTGCTTTTTATTCTGATAGTCGAGTTGATTTTAGAAATTTAGTTAAAGATTTATCCAGTCATTTTAAAGGAATAATTCGTTTGACTCAAATAGGTAGTAGGGACGAAGCTAAAGTTATGGGGGATTTAGGACATTGTGGAAAGTGTTTATGTTGTCGGAGTTATATAAAAGATTTTTCTTCAATAACTTCAGAAATGGCTGAAGCCCAGCAAGTTGTTCATCGAGGTAGTGATAGAGTTTCGGGGATGTGTGGCAAATTAATGTGTTGCCTGTCTTATGAATATGAAGGTTATTTACAATTAACTAAGAATTTACCTTCAATTGGCACCAAAGTTAATGTTGACGGACGTCGAGGTGAAGTTTTAGCTCAACATGTTTTAAAACAAACAGTTGATGTGTTATTTAAGGGAGATAAAGATGGAGAAAATGATTTTGTTTTAGAAATTGATATTAATAGACATAAAAAATAATAAATAAAATAGTTTTTTAACATTTAAATATATAGGAGGAAAAAAACAATGGTAATAATTAGCAATTGCAAAGTAGACGAAACATTAGAAGAAAATATTCTTTATTTACTTCGCGAAAATAAAATTTCAGAAGCACTGGATTTGGCAACAAAATGTCTCAAAGGAATTATAGATCCTAATAAATATGTCACGAATGATATATTCAAAGAAGAAAAAACATTAAATCTGATAAAAATACTTGAAAAAGGTATGGCTAAAGATTCTATAAGTTCTTTTATAGAAAAAACTATTTTTCGCTTAGTAAAAGAAGAGAGAATGATTGCCTTAAATAACGACTGGATGGTCGTTGATGCCGCTTATTATTGTTAAGTTATAATAAGTCATTTTTCTTTAAAGAAAGATGACTTTTTTGTTTTTTTAAAAAAATATGATATAATTTCTCTGTATAATATATAAAATTAATAACAAAATTATGCCTAAAAAATTAAACATTGCTATTAATGGCTTTGGTCGTATTGGTCGAGCTGTTTTTAAAATTATATTGGAAAAATATCCTAATTATAATATTGTGGCTATTAATGATTTAACTGATACTAAAACTTTAGCTAATTTATTAAAATACGATACTGCTTATGGTGTTTATGATAAAAAAGTTTCTAGTGATGCTAAAAATATAGTAGTAAATGGAAGAAAAACACCAGTTTTATCAGAAAAAGATCCTAGTTTATTACCTTGGTCTAAAATGAAAGTTGATGTAGTTTTAGAATGTACAGGTAGATTTACTAATAAAGAGGGATTATTGATGCATATAAAAGCCGGAGCTAAAAAAGTTATTTTATCAGCTCCAGCAAAAGGAGAGGGACAAGTTAAAACTATTGTTTTGGGAGTAAATGAAGAAAAAATAAATAAATCAGATCAAATTTTTTCTTGTGCTTCTTGTACTACTAATTGTTTAGCTCCAGTAACAGACATTATTAGAAAGAAATTTGGTATTAAAAAAGCTTTAATGACCACAGTTCATGCTTATACCGCTGATCAAAACTTGGTTGATGGACCTCATAAAGATTTACGTCGAGCTCGTTCAGCCGCCGCTAATATTGTTCCAACTAGTACCGGTGCGGCTATTGCTATTAATCAAACCATTCCTTCTTTAAAAGGGACTTTTGATGGTTTAGCCGTTAGAGTTCCGGTTATAGTCGGATCTTTATGCGATATTACTTTTTTATTAAAAAAGAAGGCAAGTGTTGAAGAGATAAATAATAATTTTATAAAATTATCTAAAACCAAAAAGTATCAAAATATATTAGAAGCATCTTATGAACCTTTAGTTTCATCAGATATTATAAAAAATAATCATAGTACTATAGTAGATTTGTCATTAACAAAGGTTATTGGAGGTGATTTAGTTAAAATTATAGCGTGGTATGATAATGAATGGGGTTATTCATGTCGTTTAGCTGATTTAATAACTCATTTAATTTTCTAAAACTATGTCTGATCTATTAAAAAAAATAGAAAAAGCTGGATTGGTAGGAAGAGGTGGTGCTGCTTTTCCGACTTATTTAAAATGGCAAGCTGTAAAAAGAACTAAAAATGATAAAAAATATCTTATTATAAATGGAGCAGAGGGAGAACCCGGTGTGTATAAAGATGAGTATATTTTAGTTAATCATCTTAATGAATTTTGTTTAGGACTTAAATTAGCATTTAATTATATTTCAGCCACTAAAGTTTTTTTCTATTTAAATAATAAATATTTTGATTTGTATAAAAAAAGTATTATTAATAATTTAAATAAAGTGGGATTAAAGGGGAAGTTTGAAATAGTAAAAAAAACTAAGGAATCAGGTTATATTGGAGGCGAAGAATCAACTATTTTAAATATTTTAGAAGGAAAAATTTTAGAACCTAGGCTTAAACCGCCTTTTCCAACAGAACATGGTTTATGGTTAGCTCCTACCCTAATTCAAAATATAGAAACATTATATAATGTTTATCTAGTTGATAAAAATAAATTTAAAAATACTAGACTTTATTCTATTAATATTGGTTCTAAAAATAAAGGAGTGTATTCTTTGCCTGATAATTTAAGTATTGCTCAAGTTTTACTACAAACTAATTCTTATCCTAAGTATAAATTTTTTGTTCAAATAGGCGGAGATGCTGCGGGAGAAGTTCTGAATGAGTCTCAATTAGAAAAAAAAGTTAGTGGAGCCGGATCTATTACTATATATAATCTTAGTAAACATAATCCTGAGAAATTAGTAACTTATTGGTTAGATTTTTTTGTTAAAAATTCTTGTGGACAATGTACTCCATGTCGAGAAGGGACATATCGTTTAAAAGAAATGTTAGATGAAGCTAGAACTATTAAAAAAGTTTTATTAAATAATAAACTATTAGAAGAAATAACAGACAATTTATTTTTAAACTCTTTTTGTGCTTTAGGATTATCAGTTCCAACAGCTCTATTAAGCTATCTAGAAAATGTCTATAAACCTAATGTTAAATTATATGAATAAAAAAATAAGTATAAAGATAAATGGTAAAAAATATATAGTAAATGAAGATCAAACTATCCTAAAAATAGCTGAAGAAAATAATGTATATATCCCTAATTTATGTTATCACCCTGACTTACAGATTAAAGCTAATTGTCGAGTTTGTGCCGTGGAAATAAAAGGACAAAGTCGTTTAACCACTTCTTGCTCCACTATTGCTCGGAATGGAATGGAAATTTTTACTAACTCTGAAAAGGTCAAAAAATCTCGTAATACTAATTTAGAATTAATTTTTTCAACTCATGCTGAAAAATGTTTTGATTGTAATTCTAAATTTAATTGTTTATTATTAGATTTGGCTAAACGTTATGATATAAAAATTAATAAATTCATTGATCGTAAAGCAAAAAGAACAACATATAAATTTGATAAATCGGTGGAAATTGATGGTAGTCAATGTATAGATTGTCAGAACTGTGTTGATGTTTGTTCCAATATTCAAAAAATAGGTTATTTAGAAATAAAGGGTAAGGGTAGTGAAAGAGAAATAATTCCGACTAAAAATAAAAAGATTGATTGTATTTATTGCGGACAGTGTACTGTTCATTGTCCAGTAACATCAGCTCAAGAACAATCACAAGTTGTTGAAGTGGAAAAACTTTTAAAAAATAAAGGAAAAAATATTATAGTAGCTATTTTTGCTCCCTCAACTCGTATAACTATTGGAGAATCTTTTTCTTTACCTTATGGTCAAAATAATAGTCAAAGAATGATTGGAGCTTTAAAAAATTTAGGTTTTGATAAAGTAATGGATGTTGATTTTGCCGCTGATACAACTACTTTAGTGGAAGCCACTGAACTTTTAGAAAGATTAAATTCACCTAAGGCTAAATTACCTTTAATGACTTCTTGTTGTCCGGCTTGGGTAAAATATTTAGAATTTTATAGACCAGATTTAATACCAAATCTAACCAGTTCTCGTTCACCTCATATTCAATTAGGTGGAATAATAAAAACATATTGGGCTAAAGCTAAAAAAATAAAACCAGAAAATATAAAAGTAGTGTCGATTATGCCTTGTACCGCTAAAAAATTTGAAATAAGTCGGTCAGAATTAAAAATAGGAAATAATTATCCAGTTGATAATGTTTTAACAGTTAGAGAATTATCTTATCTTATTAAAAAAAATAATATAGATTTCAAAAAGATAATAGCCGATAAACCAGATACTTTGATAAATAATGGCAGTAGTGCCGGACTTATATTCGGAGCAAGTGGAGGAGTAATGGAATCAGCCTTAAGAACTGCTGCTTATGTTTTAAATTCTTCATCTAAAAATAAAATAAAAAAATCAAGATTAGAATTTAAAGAGGTTAGAGGACAAGCGGGGGTGAGAGAAGCTCAAGTTGTTTTATCAGGAAAAAAATTAAGAGTGGCTATCGTCAGTGGAATAGGTAATATAAAAGAAGTATTAAAAAATCTTAAAAAATATGACTATATTGAAGTAATGTCTTGTCCCGGGGGATGTATTGCCGGTGGCGGCCAACCAATTCCAACATCCAAGGCTATTGTAGCCAAAAGAACAGCGGGAATATATCAAGTTGATAAAAATAGTTATTTAAGATCGGCTCATGATAATAAAGGAGCGATAGAAATAATAAAATGGTTAGAACAACAAGGCTTGGATCACCAAGTTTTACATACTAAATATTTTAAAAAAATTAAAAAACAATAATATGAGCGATTTTAATAATAAAGAAAATTTTCCAAAAATAATTGGTAAAATAGATTTAAGTAAATTTGAGAAAGACAAAAAAGAAAAAATTAATTTTGAGAAAATATCTGTTTTTTTAAAAAAAGGAATGAATCTTTTAAGTAGAGAAATAAATGAAGAATATGCCGAATATGGTCCAGTTTTAGAAGATGATGCTACTATAAAAATGGAAGGTAGTGATTCTAATTATCATAAAGAATTAATTACGATAAAAGAATATGCTTGGGCTAAAGAAGAAAAAAAATCAATAAAAGAATGGAGAGAAAAAAAAGAGAAAGATCCAGCAATTATAGCCGAAATGATGATTACTTTGCTTTTACATAGTAAATTAAAAGATAGATTTTTAGTAAGTAGATCTTCAACTTTTGATGATTATGAAAATGGAGTTGATTATGTTTTAATGGATAAAAAGACTGGTGCCGTGGTTTGTGGTCTTGATCAGGTTTTAGGTATGGGGCAAGATAGTGGTTCTTTTAAAAAAAAGGATAAAATAGAACGCATTTTATTTAAAGGTGGGGCTCATTTAGAATATGGTTTAACTCTTGATGATGATTTTGAAGAAAATAATGAATTAATAAGAAAAAAAATAAAAAATATTCCAGCTTTCTTTCTAGGAATTTCTAAGGATGATTTAGATAAAATGTTAATTTCTTTGCAAAAAGAGGGAGTGGATGGAGATTTTTCTGAAGATGTTTTTAATAAAAATGAAAATTTTAAAAATTTTAGTCAATCAATTTTTAAGAAAATAATTATTTCTTTAGAAGAACAATATAATGAAAATAAAAAAATGTTAGAAGAAAAAGAAGGTGATGATAAAAAAAGGATTGTAGAATTATTAAAAAATTTTGATAAGTTTAAAGAATCTTTAGATATAATAAAAACTAAGGTGAATGAATAATTAGTTATGATAGAATTGGCTTTAAAAACAATAGAAAAAATAGAAAAAAACGGATACGAAGCTTATTTAGTCGGTGGTTGTGTACGTGATTTATTGATGGGAAAAGAAGCCCATGATTTTGATATTACTACTAATGCTTCACCTACTAATATTCTTGAAATTTTTCCTGATGCTAAATATGAAAATGATTTTGGTACAGTTATTTTAGCTATTAAGGATAAAAACGAAAAAGTTTTAACAGTTTTAGAAATAACTACTTATCGTAGCGAGAGTACTTATCGAGATCATCGTCGTCCCGATGAAGTTGTTTTTGAGAAGGACTTAGATAAAGATTTAGCTCGTCGTGATTTTACTATTAATGCTATGGCTATTAGACCTATTAAGAAAGAGGCTGGAAAATATGATGCTATAACATTAAAAAAAACAAAAAATATTTTATTAAATTCTATTTCTAAAGATTTAGAGTTGGTTGATTTATATGGAGGATTGAAAGATATAAAATTAAAAATAATCAGAGCCGTGGGAGAACCAAGTAATAGATTCAAGGAAGATGCTTTAAGAATGATGCGAGCTGTTCGTTTTTCATCTCAATTAGGTTTTGAATTAGAGCCAAAAACCGAACGAGCTATAATAAAAATGGCTGGAAGTTTAAAGTTTATAGCTAAAGAAAGAATTAAAGATGAATTAACAAAAATATTAATGTCTAACAATCCGGCTTTCGGCATTGATCTATTAAATAAAACAAAATTATTACAATATATCATTCCTGAATTATTATACGGACAAGATTTAAAACAGAATCATCATCATATTTATACTGTTTACAAACACAATTTATTATCATTGAAATATTGTCCAAGTTTGAAATGGCAAGTTCGTTTAGCAGCTTTGTTACATGATATTGGTAAACCTAAATCAATGAAAGTTATTAATGGTCAAACTACTTTTTATAATCATGAATATATCGGAGCTAAAATAACTAAAAAAATAATGCTTCGTTTAAAATTTTCTAATCAAGATATTGATATAGTGGTTAATTTAGTAAAAAATCACATGTTTTATTATAATGTTGGAGAGGTAACCGCTACTTCAGTTCGTCGTTTAATAGCTAAAACTGGTAAAGAAAATTTGAAAGATTTAATAGATTTAAGAGTGGCTGATCGATTAGGCTCAGGCACACCCAAGGCTATGCCTTATAAATTACGTCATTTACAGTATATGATGGAAAAGGTGCAAAATGATCCGGTTTCAGTAAAAATGTTAAAGATTGACGGTTGTGATTTAATGAGTTATCTTAAGATAGAAGCTGGTCCAAAAATAGGGGCTATTTTAGATGTATTATTAGCCGAAGTATTGAATAAACCTGATTTAAATACTAAGAAAAAATTATTAGAAAAAGCTTCTGATTTAAATAAAATGAATTTATCTGATTTACGTTCTCAAGCTAAAGAGTCAATAGAAGAAAAAAGAGAAGAAGAAGATTTAGATATTAAAAAGAAGTTTAAAGTTTAATATAAAAATATGGAAAATAATAATTTAGCTTTTATTGATGGACAAAATTTATATATGGGAACAAATTCTGATATTCCTTCATGGGAAGTTAATTTATTGAAATTTAGAATTTATTTAAAAGACAAATATAAAGTATCTAAAGCTTATTATTTTTTGGGTTATATGTCGGATGGAAGAGATGAATTGTATGATAAAATACAAAGTGCTGGTTTTATTTTAAAATTTAGAGAGCATAATTCAGCTATGAAGGGAAAGAAGAAAGGTAATGTTGATTCTGATATAATTTTTCAAATTATGAAAGCTATGTATAAAAAAGAACCATTTGATAAACTGGTTCTAGTTTCTGGTGACGGTGATTATAAATCATTAGTTGACTTTTTAATAAAAGAGAATAAACTATTAAAGATATTATTTCCTAATAAAAGATTTTATTCATCTTTATATAAAAGTCTTGGTTCTGAATTTTATGATTTTTTATGTAATAATAAAGGAAAAATTGTATAAAAAAAGGCTCCTTAGGCACTAGACCGTCCGGATCCTCTTTTGTCTTAATACTTAAATTGTAAATCATTTTTTAAAATTTGTCAATAAAATATGAAAATATTAAAAAATTTGTTGTTTTTTAATTTAGTTATTCTTTTTATGTTTTGTTTGTCGGCTTGTTCGATAAGTAAAGCTACCATCAATTCAGACGGCGGTTTGGATTATGATGCTAATTCCGCAAATAATATTAATAATATGTCTAAAGAACAAAATTTAAATCAAGATATTTTAAAAGAATATTCTCAAGCTGAATTTGAAACTAGTATGGGTAATTTTGTTGTTGAGTTTTATAATAATGAAATGCCAATAACTGTTTCTAATTTTTTAAATTTAGCCAATAGTGGGTATTATGATGGGGTTAAATTTCATAGAGTTATGGAAAATTTTATGATTCAAGGTGGCGATCCTCTTACTAAAGATGATTCTCAAAAATTTTTATGGGGAACAGGTGGACCCGGATATTCAATTTCTGATGAATTTGTAAAAGGATTAAGTAATGTTAGAGGAACTATAGCTATGGCTAATTCTGGATCAAATACGGGTGGTTCTCAGTTTTTTATAAACGTGGTTGATAATACTTATCTTGATTTTGATAAAGAACCTTTAACTAGCCAACATCCGGTTTTTGGCAAGGTTGTAGAGGGGATGGATGTTGTAGATAACATTTCCAAAGTAAAAACTGATGCTACGGTTCCATTAAAAGATGTTGTTATAAAAAAGATAAATTTGAAATAATTATATGAAAGTTTACTTAGATAATGCAGCTACAACTAAAATTGATAAAAGGGTTTTGCAAAAAATGATGCCATATTATTTGAAAAATTATGGTAATGCTTCTTCTATTCATTTTATGGGACAGGATAATGATTTAAAAATAGTTGAGTGTAAAAAAGAAATAGCTAAGATTATTAATGGTAAATTTGAAAATATAGTTTTTACTTCTTCTGCTACCGAAGCTAATAATTTTATAATTAAAGGAGTAATGCGGGCTAATAAAAAAAAAGGAAATCACTTTTTAATTTCAGCCATTGAACATCCTTGTGTTTTATCTTCAGCTCGAGAATTATTAGACGAAGGTTTTACTTTTGATTATATTCCAGTTAATAATAAAGGAATAGTTGATTTGGAAGCCTTAAAAAAGAAAATAAAGCCGGAAACTGTTTTAATTTCGGTAATGGCCGTTAATAATGAAATAGGTACTATTCAACCTTTAGAAGAAATAGGGAAAATAAGCAAAGCTAAGGGGATATTTTTTCATACCGATACTGTTCAGGCTATTCCTTACTTAAAAATTGATATAAAAAAATGGCAAGTGGATTTTTTATCAATATCAGCTCATAAATTTTATGGTCCCCAAGGAGTTGCTTTAGCTTATATTAATAAAAATATAAAAATAAATCCTTTAATTGTTGGTGGAGGGCAAGAAGATGGATATCGTAGTGGAACTTATAATATGACTGGTATAATTGGATTAACTGAGGCTCTAAAATTAGCTTATAAAGAAAGATTGGATTATTTAAAAAGAGTTAAGACTTTGCGAGATTATTTTTGGCGAGAGATTAAAAAAAACATAAAAGACGTTAGTTTAAATGGAGATTATAAAAATAGAACATCAAATAATTTAAATATTATGTTTAAGGGAATAGAAGGAGAATCAATTTTGATTGATTTATCTATGGCTGGAATTTGTGTTTCTACTGGTTCAGCTTGTTCAGCTCAAAATTTAAAAATATCTTCAGTAATTACAGCAATGGGAATAGATCCTAAATATATGAATAGTAATGTTCGTTTTACTTTGGGTCGTTATACTAATAAAAAAGAAATAGATTATAGTATTAAAAAACTTATAAAAACAGTGGAACGTTTAAGAGTTTTTACCCCTATAAAATAATTAATAATTTAAATATGTCATTAAATTATACAAAAAAAACATTAGATCACTTTCGTAATCCTAAGAATATTGGTGAGTTAAAAAAGGCTGATGCTACGGCTACTATTGGTAATATGATTTGTGGAGATCAATTAAGTTTTTCTATAAAAGTCAAAGATAATATAATAGAAGATATTAAATTTTTATCTTTTGGTTGTGCTTCTAATATTGCTACTGCTTCAGTTATGACTGAAATAGTTAAAGGGATGACTTTAGATAAAGCTAAAAAAATTGATTGGGATAAAATAGTTGTTAAATTAGGTGGGCTTCCAAGACAGAAAATTCATTGTTCAGTAATGGCCATTGAAGGATTAAGAAAAGTTATTGCCGAATATGAATCTAAACATAAAAAGATTGAAATAATAAAAAATAAAAAGAAAACAAGGAGTAAATTAAAATAAAAGATTATGGTTTATTTTTATATATTATTAGCTTTGTTGATTACATCTTTATTATCGTTAATTGGAATTTTTTTTCTTAAAGTTTCTATTAATAAATTAGAGAAAGTAATAATGTTTTTAGTCAGTTTATCAGCTGGAACTTTATTAGGCGATAGTTTTTTACATTTATTACCAGAAGCAGTTGAATTATTGGAAAATGATTTTATAATTTGGTTAGGAGTTTTAGGGGGAATAATTTTATTTTTTATTTTAGAAAAAATAATTTGTTGGCGCCATTGTCACATTCCCACTTCCAATAATCATATTCATTCAGTTGGAAAAATGAATTTAATTGGAGATGCTTTACATAATTTTATTGATGGCATAATTATTGCTAGTTCTTTCATAGTTGATTTTAATTTAGGGGTAATAACCACTATTGCTGTTATTAGTCATGAAATTCCTCAAGAAATTGGTGATTTTGGAGTTTTGATTCATGCTGGTTTTAGTGCTAAAAAAGCTTTATTATTTAATTTTTTTTCAGCTTTAGCTTCAATATTGGGAGCTATTATTATCATATTTTTGGGTCAAAAAATAACCGGGTTATCTGATTTAATACTTCCTATAACTGCCGGTGGTTTTATTTATATTTCTGCTTCAGATTTAATTCCAGAGTTAAAGAAAGATACAAGTATTAATAAAACTATAAAACAATTATTAGGGATATTTTTAGGTTTAGGGATAATGCTTTTAGTTAGATTTATATTTGAATAATTTAATATTTTAAAATGCTTAATAGAATAAAATCACATTTTTTACATTTTGATTGGATAATCTTTTCCGCTGTTTTATTATTATCTCTTTTTGGTTTGATTGAAATTTATAGTATTGCCTTAGGACAGGAATCATTAAGTTTTTCTAATTTTAGAAAACAAATTATTTCCATTGTTTTAGGTTTATTAATTTTTATATTTTTTTCATTCGTTGATTATAATCTTTTAAAGAGTTTTAATAAGTATATTTATATTTTTGGAGTTATTTTATTAATTTTAGTTTTAATAGTTGGAAAAACTTCTAGAGGAACTACTGGTTGGTTTGAACTTTTTGGTTTCAGTTTTCAACCCGTTGAACTTATTAAAATATTTTTACTTATTTTTTTAGCGCGGTTTTTTTCTAATTCAGCTGTTAAAATGAGGCCATTGAAATCTCTCATTTTATCTTTTTTAGGAACGTCTGGTTTTGTTTTTTTAATTTTATTACAACCAGATTTTGGTTCAGGAATAATTCTTTATGCTATTTGGTTTATTATTTTAATATTGGTCGGCTTTGATCGTAAATATTTTTTAATTATAATAATTCCGATAATAGCCGGTTTCTTTTTAGCTTGGAATTTCTATTTTCAAGATTATCAAAAAAACAGAATACTTACTTTATTAAATCAGCAGGAAAATTCTTTATCTGATAGTTATAATGTGTCTCAAGCCTTAATTGCTGTTGGTTCGGGTGGTTTTATGGGGCGAGGAGTTGGTTTTGGATCTCAATCGCAATTAAAATTTTTACCAGAAGCTCAAAATGATTTTATTTTTTCGGTTATTTCGGAAGAATTTGGTTTTTTAGGTGCCGGATTAGTTTTGGCCCTTTATTTTGTTCTTTTTTGGCGTTTGTTATTAACGGTAAAGAAATGTAATGATGATTTTTCTATATTTTTTGTTTTAGGAGCGATGGTCTTGATTTTTATTGAAATGTTTATTAATATTGGTATGAATATTGGGATAATTCCAGTAGTTGGTATTTCCTTGCCTTTTGTTAGTTATGGGGGCAGTGGTATTATTGCCAATTTTATTTTAATTGGAATAATAGAAAACATGATTATTAGAAATAAATCTTAATGATTATTTATTATTAGAAATTTATATAATTAAAGAAAAAAATATGGAAATTAAATTAAAAGGACAAATTAGAGAAAAAGGTGAAAAATTAGCCAATGCTACTATTGGAGCCATAATTTACGGTTCGGGATTGGAAAATATTTTACTAAAAATGAATTCTATTGAATTTACTAAAGTTTTTGGAAAAGCCGGAGAATCAAATTTAATTAATTTAGATGTTGAGGGTAAGGGTAGTTTTAAAGTTTTAATAAAAGAGGTTCAAAAAGATCCAATTAAAGATTCTATAATTCATGTTGATTTTTATAAAGTTGATATGGATAAAGAAATTAATACACAAATTCCATTATTATTTGTTGGTGAATCTTTGGCCGTTAAAACATTAGGAGCTTTATTAATGAAAGGTATAGATGAAATAGAAGTTGAATGTTTACCTAGTGATTTAGTTGATCATATTGATGTTGATATTAGTGTTTTAAATAAAATAGGTGATTCTATTAAAATAAAAGACATTAAATTACCTAAAGGATTAAAACTTTTAGAAAATGAAGATGACATTGTTGTTAGTGTTATGGAACAACCTAAGGAAGAAGAAGTTGCTACTTCAACATCTGAGGCTGCTGCTTCTGAAATAGCTAATGAAAATAAATCAGAGAATAGTGCAAAAGAGGCTGACAAAAAAGAATAAATATTATTTTTATTTTATAAAAAATATGCTAAAATTTATCGGTATGAATAAAAAAACCGTTTTAATTATAGCATTTTTTTTATTTAATCTTTTTGGACCAATTCATCAAGCTTCGGCTATTGATATACTTCCTAATGATTATTATTTTAAAGAGCAATGGTATTTAAACCGTATTGGTTTTAATTATATTTGGAATAAACAATCAATTGGAGATAAAGTGGTAGTAGCTATTATTGATTCCGGAATTGATATGAATCATGTTGATTTAGAGAATAATATTTGGATCAATAAATTTGAAATAGCCGATAATGGTATTGATGATGATCGTAATGGTTTTATTGATGACATAAATGGCTGGGATTTTGTTAATAATAATAATGATCCCAATCCTAAATTAACCGAAAAAAGCAATGAAGATGCCAGCAATCATGGAACAATGATTGCCGGAATTATAGGAGCGGAAATAAATAATGGAACTGGTGTTAGTGGAATAGCTTCTAATGTTAAAATACTGCCTCTTAGATCTTTAAGTGAAAACGGAGAGGGTAAAATTAATGATGTTATAAGAGCTATTGATTACGCTGTTAATAATGGAGCTAATATTATAAATTTAAGTTTTTCTGGAGCTGGTTATAATGAAGGTTTTAAAGAAGCTATTGAAAGAGCTTATAAATCAAATGTTTTAGTAGTAGCGGCAGCTGGAAATAATTATGAAAGCTTGGATGAAAATCCTTTGTATCCTTCTTGTTTTAAGGGAGATAATAATGAAAACATAATTATTTCCGTAGCTTCAGTTGATTCTTTGGATCAAAAAACTAATTTTTCATCTTATGGTAAAAATTGTGTTGATGTTTCTGCTCCAGGTATAAGTTTTTTTTCCACTTATTTTTATGATGTTAAAAACAAAAAAAATAAAAGTTACGATGGCTATTGGTCGGGAACTTCAATGTCAGCCGCTGTTATAAGCGGATCTTTAGCTCGTATTAAAGAAACTAATCCCAAATTAAATAATAAAGAATTATTAAATGTTTTATTAAAGGGTGTTACTAATATTAATAATTTAAATCCAGAATACGAAAATAAATTAGGTAGTGGAAGAGTAAATTTAATGAGTTCAGTCAATTGGGCTTTAGAAAAATGGAATAATTTATCTGGTTATTTTTTATTATATCCACAATCAAATATTGCTAATTTTAAAACAGAAGATAAACAATTTAATGCTATAAAAATAGTTGATGATAAATTGGTAGAAAAAAGTAGTTTTTTTCCTTTTTCTTCGGAATATAATGGAAGTTTAAATATGATTTCGGGTGATATAGATGGTAATGGAATAGAAGAGATTATTGTGGGAGCCGGAGCCGGTGGTGGGCCTCATGTTAGAATTTTTGATAATAATGGAAAATTAATAAATCAATTTTTTGCCTACAATATTAACTTTAAAGGCGGAGTTACTGTAGCTTTGGGTGATGTAGATGGCGATGGAATAAAAGAGATTATAACCGGAGCGGGAGCCGGTGGTGGACCTCATGTTAGAGTTTTTGACAAAGAAGGAAATGTTAAAGCTCAATTTTTTGCTTATGATTCTAAATTTAGGGGTGGAGTTAATGTCGGTGCTGGTGATATTACCGGTGATGGAAAAAGTGAAATTATAACTGGAGCGGGAGCCGGTGGTGGGCCTCATGTTAGAATTTTTAGTGGTACTGGAAAGTTAATAAGTCAATTTTTTGCTTACGAAAATAGTTTTACCGGAGGTATAAGTGTTAAGGTGGCCAATATGTATGGACAAGAAACTAAAAACAATAATGAAATAGTGGTAGCTCCAGGAAGCGGTCGTGAACCAGAAATAAGAATCTTTGATATATCAGGAAAGAAAATAAGAGGGATTATGGTTTTTGCTGAGAAGTTTAAAGGAGGAGTTAATTTGTCAATTACAGATTTAAATAAAGATGCTATAGATGAAATTTTATGCGGAGCTGGTCTAGGCGGAGCTCCTCATGTTAGAGTTTTTAATGGTAAAGGTGTATTATTAAAATCTTTTTATACTTTAGAAAATAGTTTTACGGGAGGAGTAATAGCTGATTTTATAGAAGTTCAAGATTGATATTTTTGTGATATTTAGTTATAATTAAACTATAATTCAATATAATTAATTATTAAATCATAATATATGCCAGTTATTTTTGATAAAAAAAATGTTTTAGTTTTAGGTGGAGCTGGTTTTTTAGGGTCCAATTTATGTGATGAATTGATAAAAGAGTGTAAGGTTATTTGTGTTGATAATTTTTTAAGTAGTAGTCTTAAAAATATTGATCACTTATTATCAAATTCTAATTTTGTTTTTATTAATCACGATATTTCTGTTCCTTTGGATTTGGAAAGTTTAGTAGAATTAAATAAATTCAAAATATCTTTTCAAGGTATTCAGGAGATTTATAATTTAGCTTGTCCGATGTCGGCTAAGAATTTTATGGAAAATAGAGAAAAGATATTATTATCTAATTCTTATGTTATAAAAAATGCTTTAGACATAGCTTTAAAGTATAAATCCAAATTTTTACAATTTTCATCATCGGTAGTTTATGGTTCTAGAAATGATTCAGTTTCCAAAGAGAAAATAAAAGAAGATTATTTAGGTAAAATTGATTTATTAAGCGAAAGAAGCTGTTATGATGAAGGTAAGCGATTTGCTGAATCGTTTGTTAATACTTATCGTTCTATATATAATCTTGATGCTAAAATTATTAGAGTATTTAGAACTTATGGTCCTCGTATGGCTTTGAACGATGATCAAATGCTACCTGATTTTGTTAATGATGCTTTAAATGATAAAGATATAGTTATTTTTGGAGATGAAAGTTTTTCTTCATCTTTATGTTACGTAGATGATGTTATAGATGCTGCTATAAAAGTGTTAAGATCAGATTCGGAAGTTCCTTTTAATGTTGGATCAGAAGAAGATATAAAACTTTATGATGTAGCGAAAAAGATAATAGAATTAACTGAATCAAAATCAAAAATAGTTTTTAGTGAAAGTAAATTATTTATGACTCAATTAGCTTTGCCGGATACATATAATATTAGAAATAAATTAGGTTGGATGCCGGTTGTGGGATTAGAAGAAGGTCTTAAAAAAACCATTTCTAATTTACAAGCTAACAAACAAATGACTAATATTTAGTGAAGTTGACTTTTAATTAAAATTAATTTATTATTTAAGTAGAGTTAAAACGATTGCTATAATCACCACTTATAGTTGTTTTAAACAATCCTTTCTGGACTAAGTTTTAACCGTAAATAAGTGTCTCCTTACAGGAGGAAACTAGATGGAACCGCGGGAAATCCCGTTCTAGTAATTTAATGTTTTTAAATTATTGGAGCGGGATTTTTTAAATAATTAATAAAAAATATATGAATAATGAATCTATAAACAATTTAAGTTTAAAACGACATTCTTTGGCTCATATTTTAGCCTTAGCTGTTTTGCGTACTTATCCACAAGCTAAATTTGCCATTGGTCCGGAAGTTAGTGATGGTTTTTATTATGACCTTGATTTAGGTGATATTAAAATTAGTGAATTTGATTTAATAGAATTAGAAAAAAAAATGAAGCATATTATTAAACAGAATATTAAGTTTTCTTATTCAGAAAAAAATATTAATGAAGCTATCAAAGAAGCTGAGGCTAATAATAATACATATAAATCAGAAATATTAGTTGGTTTAAAAAATGAAGGTAATACTAAAGTTACTTTTTATGAAATAGCAGAATTTACTGATTTATGTCGTGGTCCACATATAGAATCGAGCGGACAAATAGAATTAGGATCTTTTAAATTAACTAGAGTTGCTGGAGCTTATTGGCGAGGTGATGAAAAAAATAAAATGTTAACTAGAATTTATGGTTTAGCTTTTAATACAGCTGAAGAATTAAATAAACATTTATTAATGTTAAAAGAAGCTGAAAAAAGGGATCACCGTCGTTTAGGAAAAGAATTAGATTTATTTTCAATTAGTGAAAAAGTTGGTCCGGGATTAATACTATGGCATCCAAAATTATCCAAATCCAGAGAAGCAGTTGAGTCTTTTTGGCGAAAATTTCATCGTCAACGAGGATATGATACTGTATATACTCCACATATTGGTCGCTCTCTTTTATGGCAAACTAGTGGTCATTTAGGATTTTTTAGAAATTCAATGTATGCTCCAATGGATGTTGATGGTGAAGAATATTTTGTTAAACCAATGAATTGTCC
>CAYMMH010000003.1:0-18814 GCA_964391525.1 uncultured Gammaproteobacteria bacterium
TTCCGCCCGGAATCGATGTAGCCCAGGTACTCGCAACAGTAGATCACCTCGTATCTTTTTCCCGGATCCTCGGCCTGTCTGATCCGGTCGGCGTAGGCGGGCAGGTCATCCCTTCCACGGACGGTTTCCCGGAACAGCCGGGTCCGCTCCGTCAGCCGGGCGTCGAGGGAATCCCGGCGGCTGTCGGCATAATTGTACAAACCGCAGCAGGCACCGCAGGATTTTTCTTCACCGGGCTGGCACAGGTGGATAAAATCTCCGGGGATCATTCAAAAATCACCGTTTCCCCTCCGTACCGGATGCCGCATCCCATGTGAAGACGCGATCTGCGGCGATCGGCATAGGCCATGTCTCCGTTCTGCCGGAAGGTGAAATTGGAAACCGCCGCCCCGAAATCTTCTTGATCGGGGCAGGATAAAAAAAGAATGGCGTTCGTGTCGCTCATTGAATTTTACCTTGAAAAACAGATCGTTGCTCCGGATACCCGGGCTGTGGAACTATATAAAAGGAATGCTATTGCAGGTCAAGCATAAAGATGATAAAAAGCGAATCCGTCTCGGCGACGGGCCTGTGATATCCTTCACGCGGATCTCCCAGACCCTCGCATGATGAGGTGAAATATTTTTAATGGAAAAATCATGTCCACAGAACTGATCAAAACAGGCAAAATTATAGACCAATCCAAACTAAATGACCACCAATCTAAGGTTCGACCTAAATAAAAAATACCTAATAAAAAAATGGATAAGCCAAAAAATAATTGAATTCCAGAAACATTATGACAATCTTCACAACGAAAAGATTTAAATTTCTTTTTATCTTTTTTATCAGATTGATAGCATTTACAATCATCACCACAACTACAATTTTTATTATTTGTTTTTTTGTCGTTATTCTCTTCAAAATCACCATTAAGAATAACTTTTTCTTCTTTTGTGTTTTTCATAATTTTTAAATTATTTTTTATTATTATTATTTTTAAGTAAAATCATTCCGCCTAGAACTATTAAAACTATTGGCCAAAAATTTCTCCAAATATTTTTGAATAAAATCATCCCATTTGGAAAATAATTAGAAGCTAACATAAAAATTCCAATAATAATTACTATAATTCCAAAAATAAAACGCCAATCGCTAATATTAGCTGTTTTTGCTGAGTCTTGAGCTACATTACCTAATTTATCATCTTTAGATGGAACTAAAAAGACAAAAACAAAATAAATTAAAAATCCAGCTCCACTAAAAAGTAAGGCTACGAAAATAAGGCGAATGATAAGAGAATCTATACTAAAATATTCTCCTAATCCTCCACAGACTCCAAGAATAACACGATCACTTCTAGATCGATAAAGTTTTTTTGTTGTGTCCATATTTTTTTGATTAATTAATAAATATTATTTTATTAATTTCTTTTTATTATTTTTTAAATAATTATCATTAGAAATAATGGAACGACCAATTTTTCTTTCTATTTGTTTTCTGGCCGAACCAGCAATTGAACCCCCAACCCTAGCATCATCTTTTAATTTTACCATACCTAGAGAATTATCACTACGATGAATTTCAGTTGTTGTTCTTTCACCAAGCATTGTTAAAATTAATTCAAAATCATCCATATGATCACGCAAATTTTCATTTTTTAATCCTTTCACTTTTTTATATTCATTCGGTTTTAAACCAAAAGTAGCTTGTGATATTTCTGCTGTTAATATTTCATAATCCTTATCCTTTTGTGCTCCACGTTTTTGCCATTCATCGGTTAATTCTTCCCTAACAGCTATACCACGCATTCTCTTTTCAATCCAATCCTCCGGATAACCTTTTAACTTATATAATAATTTTGTTCTTTTAGTAGCTAACTCGGGATCATTTATTTCTTTAATTCTCTCATAACCTACTTTAGCTAACCAACGTTTAAAAGGTTCGGCTTTAGATGATGGAATTGATTGAATAATACGAAAAATTCCTTCAGTATTAGCGCAATCAGTTTTATACATTTTACCATCTTTAGCCATTAATTTCAGATCGTGACAAAATGTCACGACCTCACATTTCTCTTCAATAAGTCTTTGTTTTAATTTTCTCCAATAAGCACCAGCATTTAAACTATCAGTTAAAGCACCACAAATATCCACTACTGAAAAAAACCACTCTTTATTATGAATAGTTTTTCTAATTTCTTTCCCTTTAAAAATGGCAATTTGTTCAATTCTTTTAGTCATAATTTTTTTAAATTAATTATTATGACAATACATTAACATATTTAAAATAAACACAATATAAATTTTAGATAACCTATTTTCCACAACACTTTTTAAATTTTTTTCCACTACCACAAGGACATAAATCATTTCTTCCCACCTTATTGCCTTCTTCATTTTTTACTTTATCTCTAGCCAAATCAAGAGTAGCTATCCCACTTTGTTGACCATTATCATTCATTCGTCTAGCCATTTCTTTTAAGGGAGCAGAAAATCTTTTTGCTCTTTCAATAATGCTTGGAGCTATAAAATTACTTACATCTCCAGTTTTATATATTGAATAAACAACTTGTTTTTGAATTAAATCAAGCAGTTCATGGTATAAACGATAAGCTTCTTTTTTATACTCTACTAAAGGATCTCTTTGTCCATAACCACGTAAACCTATACCTCGTCTTAAATAATCTATAGTTTCTAAATGTTCCACCCATAAATTATCTACAGAACGAAGTAGTATACCTTTTTCAATTTCAATAAAATTTATATCTAAACCTGAAAAATCACCCTTCATCTTTTCATATTTTTTTTCAATTAAAGAAGAAAGATAATCTTTTAAATCTTCCTTTTGATCATTTTCTCCATCAATCCCATTTAAAATTCTTCCCTTTTCTTCTTCATTAAGATTAAAAATAGTTTTAACCGTTTCATAAATTTCTTTTAAATTCCATTCCGCCTTATTATCCGAAAAAGTATGAAAATCAATAACTTGATTTATTTCAGTTTTTACCATTTCTAAAATAATATCAGATAATTTTTTTTCACTTTCTTTTCCATTTTTTTCTTTATTGTATGTATTTAAAATTTCTCGTCTTTTTTTATAGATGGCTTCTCGATGTTTATTTATAACATCATCATATTCAACTACATTTTTACGTAAGTCAAAATTATTTCCTTCCACTCTTCTTTGAGCTGATTCTATTGAATTAGATACCATTTTATTCTGAATTGGCATATCTTCTGGCAGATTCAAAGTTTTCATTATACTTTTTAAACGATCTCCACCAAAAATTCTCATTAAATCATCATCAGCTGAAATATAGAATTGACTGGAACCAGCATCACCTTGACGACCAGCTCGACCTCGAAGTTGATTATCAATACGACGTGATTCATGTCGTTCAGTACCAATAACATGTAGACCACCTAATTCTAAAACTTTTTGATGTTCTTCTTTTTCCGGTGGATTACCTCCCAAAATAATATCAACTCCCCGACCGGCCATATTGGTAGCCACGGTAATAGCTCCTAAACGACCAGCTTGAGCAATAATTTCCGCTTCTCTAAAATGATTCTTGGCATTTAAAATATTAGGGTGAAGACCTTCTTTTTCCATCATATCACCTAATAATTCATTATCTTCAATAGAAACCGTACCAATTAATATTGGCTGACCTATAGCATTACGATGTTTAACTTCTTCTATTACCGCCTTAAATTTTCCATCTCTAGTTCTATATATTAAATCATTATAATCTTTTCTAACATTAGGTTTGTTAGTTGGAATAACTACTGTTTCTAATTTATATATTTTATAGAATTCTTCGGCTTCAGTTACCGCTGTACCGGTCATACCACTTAATTTAGGGTACATTCTAAAATAATTCTGAAAAGTAACTGTAGCTAAAGTTTGAGATTCTCTTTGCACCATAACCCCTTCCTTGGCTTCAATAGCTTGATGTAATCCTTCACTATAACGACGACCAGGCATTAAACGACCAGTAAATTCATCAACAATTATTATTTCTCCCTCTTTAATAACATAATCTTTATCACGTTTAAATAATACATGAGCTTTTAAAGCTTGCTCAATATTATGAACATCCTTGACTCCTCCAGCTACATAAATATTTTCAACTCCTAAAAGTTTTTCCATTTTTCCAATACCCGATTCAGTTAAAGTAGCAGCTCTCATTTTTTCATCAACATTATAATCTTCATTTTCTTTTAATTGTCTAACCAATTGAGCAAATTTAGCATAACGATCACTTGATTCTTCGGCTGGTGCGCTTATAATCAAAGGGGTTCGAGCTTCATCAATTAAAATAGAATCAACTTCATCAACTATGGAATAATAGAAATCACGTTGAACCATTTTAGAAAGATCAGATACCATATTATCTCGTAAATAATCAAAACCAAATTCATTATTAGTTCCATAGGTTATATCACAATCATAAGCTTCTTTACGACTTACTACTCTAAATGGTTTTAAACGAGGATCATATTCTTCTTCATTATCAACTTCCGGATCATAAATAAAAGCTTTATCATGAACAATAACTCCCGTTGAAAGTCCTAAAGCATAATAAACAGGAGCCATCCATCCGGCACCTACCCTAGATAAATAATCATTAACAGTAACTAAATGGACTCCCTTACCCGATAAAGCATTAAGATACAAGGGTAAAGTAGCTACCAAAGTTTTACCTTCACCAGTTTTCATTTCTGCTATTTGACCACGATGTAATATTATTCCTCCAATTAATTGAACATCGTAATGTCTTTGACCCAAAATTCTTTTAGAAGCTTCCCTAATATTAGCAAAAGCCATAGGTAAAATCTCATCTAGTTTTTTTTGTTGTTGTTCATAATTATAATCCTTATCTGAACCAGACAAAACACTTAATTGTTTTTTAAATTCCAAAGTCATTTCCTTTAAATCGGAGTCACTTTTTTTAATAAAATCTTCCTCTAAAGAATTAATCTCATCAATTATCGGTTGAATGGATTTAACAATCTTCAAATTCGGATCACCCAATATCTTGTTCCAAAATCCCATATATTTAAAAATTAATTTTATTTTCCTCTTTTAGTATCAATTTTTTTATTCTTATATTTTTTTATTATATCAGCTAAATGATCTTTAACTTTATCAATTGCTTTATAAATAGTTTTTTCAGTTTTTTCTACTCGCAAAACAATTCCCGGAACAGAAAGATTTACTTCAGCTCGATAAATATTGCCACTATTTTGACCTTTAACAGCTTTTTCTAATTCAACATCACAATTAGTAACAACTATATTACCTAAATATTTTTCTAACATTTTTATTTTATCTTCAACGTAATTTCTTAAGTCATCATTTAATTCAATTTTGGTTGTTCTAATACTTATTTTCATATTTTTATTTTAATAATTAATTAAATAATTTTATTATGTCTTTTAAAGTTACCCAAATAATTAAAGCCATTAATAATAAAAATCCAATGTTATTAAAAATAGCTTCTACTTCTTGTTTAATTGGCTTACCTTTTATTTTCTCAATTAATAAAAATAATAATCGTCCACCATCCAAGGCTGGAAAAGGCAAAATATTAATAATAGCCAAATTAAGAGATAATAGGGCGGTAAATTGAATAAGATAAATAAGTCCCAAACGAAACATTTGTCCGGTTAAATTAGCAATTCCAACCGGTCCAGCAACTTCCACGGCTACATTAGAACCAACAATAAGATTTCTGACTAAATCAAAAAGAGAATAAATAATAGCCCATAAAAGCTGACCGGTCATTTTTATTCCTTCCCAAATAGCCAAATACCACGGATATCTAACTGTAGCTGAATCTAAAAATGCTATACCTATTGTTTTCGTGTTATTTTCAGATTTGATTTCAGGAGTTACTTTAATTTCCTTGTCTTCACCAGATCGATTAACAATTACCGAAACTTCTTCAGTACTAGAAGCTATTATACCAACCACTTCTTCACCTGTTTTAATTTTTGTATCATTAATGCTTACTATAGTATCAGAAACTTGAAAACCAGCTAAGGCGGCTGGCGAACCTTCCATTACTTCAATAATTAAAACTTGCTCATTTTTTACAGTAACTGCAGCTGGAAGTTTATTATCATCTAAATAACGAGGTAAACCTATCATTAAACCAATAGAAATTAAAACGGAAGCTAAAACAATATTCATCAAAACTCCTGATGATAACATTATTGCTCTTTTCCATATTTTTTTAGAAGAAAAACTATCTCTATTATCTTTATTTTCTCCATCTTCTCCTTTTATTTTAACAAAACCACCAACTAAAATTCCATTAATAGAATAGATAGTATCAGAATTATCTTCAACTTTTTTATTTCCCCAAACCTTTTTCCATTTTCCATTTTTATCTTTATACACTCCAAAAATTCTAGGCGGAAAACCAAAGCCAAATTCTTCTGTTTTTACCCCAAAACGACGAGCAGAAAAAAAATGACCAAACTCATGAACAAAAACTAATAACGACAAAACTAATACAAAAATAATAATTGTTGTAAACATAAATAATTTTTAGTAAATATTAAATTTCCATTATTTCAACTTCTTTTTTATCTCTAATAGATTTTATTTCATCATTTAATTTCCCTATTTCTTCATCCAATTCTTTCATAAATCGAAACTTATCATCTTCCCCTATTTCTTTTTTGGCAAAAACATCTTCAATAGTCGTTTTTATTTCGTCTCGTAATTGACGAGCTGATATTTTGGCCTTTTCTTGCTTTTCATTTAACTTTTTAACTGATTCTAAACGATTTTCTTGAGTCATTTGAGGAATGGTAATTCTAATTTTATCTCCTTCGTTTATAACTCCAACTCCTAAATTAGATTCTATTACAGCTTTTTCTATGCTTTTGGAAACACTTTTATCCCAAGGACTTAAAACAATACTACGAGCATCACCTATAGTAATATTAGCTACAGCATTAATAGAGTTCTTAACTCCATAAGCTTCTACTAATACCCCATCTAAAATAGACGGATTAGCTCGACCAACTTTAAGATTAATAATATCTTTTTTAAAGAAATCGGCTATTTTATTGAAATCTTCTTTTTTGTTTTGAATATAAATATTCATATTTTTTATTTAATTTTAATTATTTTTCTTCTAGTTTTTTAACACCTAAATAAATATTATCAGTATTATTAAAATCTATCAGCAAAGAAACTCCAGCTCTAATAGTCGGTAAACTTTTAACTGTCCAAGTTGATCCTCCATCACCGGAACGGAAAAAAGAAGTATTGGTAACATAATATATGTCTTGACCATTTTTAGGATTAACTGCCAAATCATTAATACTGGAATCTTTTTCCGGAGTTAATAAAGACAACTTAGCCCATGTTTTTCCGTCATCATAAGATCTTAAAAGAACTTTATCAGTAGCTAATAATAAAGAATTATCTGAAGCGGAATAAATTAAATCTTTAAAATTTAAACCTAAATTAAACTCTTTTAAAGAATCATTATAGTTTGTCCAATTAGTGTTGTCAAAATTATTATTATATTGTTCTAATTCTTCTAAAGTAGCTCCACCCGAAGTGTTAAATTTATGAACTCCTGCTTTATTAGTAACTACAAAAACTGAACGACTATCATTAGGATTAATTACCACTTTAGCTACACTATCTTTTAATCTTTGAATGGCTTTCCAACTATTTCCTCCATCAAGACTACGCAAAATATCTCCCCGTGATGTTCCTAAATAGACAATATTATTATCATAATGATCTACGGCTATAGCTGTAACTGAAACACCGGTATTATTATCAAAATAAACTTGAATAAAGGTACGACCGCAATCAATACTTTTATACAACTTATTAGCCATAGCAACAAATAAAGTACATTTATTTTTACTAGCTATACTTATATCTTTAACGGTAGCATCACCTGGCAAAGATACAATTTTATTCCAACCATTGGAAATATTATATGTATAATAAAGACCCCCTTCAATCATGGCCAAATAAATTGCTTTACTATCACTAGGATCCATAGCCATAGTATTTATATCAATACCAGAAATATTACCTGGAGTTCCAGAAATTGTTGGAATATATGGCATTTGACGCCAAGTATCTCCCTTATCAGCACTTACAAAAACTCCGCCATAATCTTTACCGGAAGTACTATTATTTTTTACATTTAATGAACAAGCGCTAAGTAAAAAAAGTCCTAATAAAATTGATAATAATTTAATTTTTTTCATATTTTTTAATTAATTTTAATTTTAAATCCGTTAATTATTATATCTTATTTAAACATTTATCGCAATGTATTCTAAGACTGAACGAAGGTTAATATTAGAAGATTGATATGATTCAGCCACACCTATAATCAAAGATTTATCATTTAAACCTAAAACGTCTATTGACTCAGTTTTAAAAGATTTTAATTTTTCTAAAGCAAAATCATTTCTTACATAATCATATTGTTCATAATTTACAAATATTAAATCTCTTATAACTGATTGCCATATACGAAGAATATTAAAACTTTCCAAAACTTCATTTTTTTTCATAATTCTATCAATAATTTTCAAACGTTCAGAAAAAATTAATGGTAAAAAATCCAAAAAATCAAAAACAAGTGATTGATAATCGTTGTATAAAGATTCATTTTCTAAAAACTTAAGGGCTAAACCAGGACGACCATCCGATAATCGTGACAAACTTTTAGCTAAACTTTTGTTAACTGAATGTTTATCAATTAAGTTTTGATAAATCAAATCTTTATTAACTGGAAAAAGATTTATTATCTGTCCTCGAGAAACTATTGTTTTCGGTAAAGAATCTATATCATTAACAGTTAAAATTATAATTGTTTTATTATCGGCTTCTTCCAATATTTTTAACAAAGCATTAGCCGAACTATCATTTAAATATTGCCCTTCTTTTATAATTGCGGCTTGATAAGAATTTAAAAAAGAACTAGAACGAAAACGAGAAATAAAATCTCTTATTTGGTTTATGGATATATTTTTTTTATTAGCTTCTTTTTCTATTATTAAAAAATCACCATTAGTTTCTAAAAAATTATCTTTAATAATTAAATCAGGTAAATCATTAATAAAGATATTGGTTATAAAATCTTTGGCCAAAGAAAACTTTCCGACATCATCGGGGCCAGAAAATATATAAAAATTAGCGATTTGATTATTAGATAAACTCTTATCTAAATATTCCACCGCTCTTTGATTACCTATTGTTTTCCACTTAAATTTCATAAATTATATACTTCATAATATCAAAAAGATATAAAAAAAACAAATAAAAAATTATTAATATTTTTTATCTATTGACACTTTTAAATTAATGTGATAAAACTAATACACAAAAAAATATAAGATAATGAAAATAAATAGAAAATTGCTTTGTGAAGCTTTAAAAGTCGTTAATCTGCAATTTGAAAATAATGTAAATACATTATTGGGTAAAGATAAAAAAAATTGTATAGATTTAACGAATTTTAAAAAAGAGTTATTAAAAAATAACCCTCAAGCTGCCACTATCTCAAATGAAGCTTTGTACAGATTAGCCAGGAAATTAATACTGAAAGGCATAAGACAAAGCGTACCCCGCAAACCTCCTTTTTAAAAAAGGAGGTTATTTTTTATCAATATTATTTAATTTATCGTTTAAAGTGGTTAAATCTCCGTACATATCAAGAGCCCAATTGGCTATAATATTTCTTTCTAATTCCGGATCCATTCCAGCACTATTAAGATTTATAAAAACTCCTTGCTTATAAGGAAATTCAACATATTCTCTTTGTGATATTACTTCTTCTAATTCTTTAGATTTTAAACCAACTCTATCAGGCATTTTAGATTCGAAATTTATTCTAGCTTCTTTTGGAAAATCTTTATTGAAATTAATATTAATAGAACGAATTAATATCTTTATGTCATTAATTAAGGCATTATGATAATTCCGACGTTCTTGATCTGAGGTTGACATAATTTCTTGAAATCTATCTAAATCACTACCATAATCTTTTAATTCTTGCATTTTTATAGCACTAATTGAAGACATATATCTTTTTATATCTTCTAAAACTTTTGAAAAATATTTAATTATAAAATCTTTTCTTACTTCAATAATTTTTTGTTCTTTTTTATCAGAAGAAAATTCAGGTTTTAATCCGGCCGATCTAATTAATTCCATCGATTGATAATATTTATCAGCTGTTGGACCCATTCTTTCAATTTTTTTATCAATATTTTCTTTATTATATTTTTTAATATCTTTTTTATCTTCATCGGATACATGTTGTCCGTACATATCGGGATTTTTATTTAAATCTCGAAAATATTTTATTTCATCGCTCATCATAAATTTTTATTTTAATTATAAATATATTGTACTAATTTTTTATACATATCTTGATACTGGGTACTTGTTTTCTTTATGTCAAATCTTTCCCTTATATCATAGCTTAATTTTTCTCCTAATTTTAAAAGATATTCTCTATTATTAAAATCTAAACAGCCATTTAACATATTAGTTAAATCACCTAAATCATTATTGTTAAACAATAAACCATTTTCTTTGTGTTTTATTATATCAATTATCCCTCCGGTAGCTGAAGCCAACACTGGTAGTTTTACTAAACCAGCTTCTAATAAAGTAATTCCTAAACCTTCCCATTTAGATGGTAAAACAAATAAATCAAGTTTATTTAAAAAACTATTAATATTTGATGTTATTCCTAATAATTCCACCTTATTACTCAAATCTAAGTCTTTTATTTCTTGTTCTAATTGAGATCTAAGTTCTCCCTCTCCAACAATTAAACATTTAAAATTTCTATTCTTCACCTGATCTAAAGCTCTTAATAACAAAGAAAAGTTTTTTTGTTCGGTTAAACGACCTACTGAACCAATAATTATAGTATCAGATTCTTTTTTTACTGTGTTTTGGTTTTCTTCTTTTTTAAAATTATCAACATATAAACCATTATAGATTAATTCTACTTTTTCAGATGAAATTTTATACTCCTTTAATATATCTTTTTTTACTGATTCCGATATAGCCACTATTTTACTTGACCACTTAGCAGTTAATCCTTTTAAGCGACGAATAATTATAGTATCATTAATGGCTACATTATGTTCGGTAGAAACAATAATCTTCACCTTAGCCATTTTAGCGGCTAATTTACCATAAATATCTCCACCCAGTCCGGTATGAACTATATCCGGCCGACTATCTTTTATATACTTATATATCTTAAAAAAATTAAAAATATCAAATTTAAATTTCTTTTTAAAAATAGTAACTTTCAGTCCATGAGCTAAGGCTTCTTGATAAAAAAATCCTCCCCCATTAAACAATAATAATTCTGGAGCAAAAACTTCCCTATCTAAATTATAGATGAGATCCAAAGTTACTCTTTCAGCTCCACCCGAAGATAGAGATGGTAAAATATATATAATTTTTATTTTTTTATTTAACATATTATTTTAATTTCTTATTTTTATTTGAAATTAAATTAACGGCTATCAAGGCTATAGCTATTGGTAACCATACTCGTCCTTTATAATAGGAAGTGTTAAAAATTTGATAGAAAAAAACTCCAAAAGATGAAATAAATAAAGGTAATAATAATTTATAATCCTTTTTATTATTAACAACCCCCAAATAAATCTTTTTAAAAATAACTAATATAAAAAGAATAAACGATAAAGTTCCTAATATTCCATTCTCAGCTAAAACTTTTTGACCAAAACCATGAGAATCTAGGGGATCTCCGTATTTAGCTACAAATCGTATATTATCTTCCACTAATGACACAAAAGTTCCGCTACCCCATCCAAATAAAGGTTTTTCTAAAAAAGCTTCCCAAGCTATTTGAGTTAATAAAGTACGATTTTCAGTAGAACTATAATTAGCTTCTTGCAAACTTACCATCTTCACCGAAAATGGCAATATCATTATAAACATCAAAAATAGTACTAAGAAAATTTCTTTAAAATTTACTCTATTTCTCTTAATAACAAAATTATATATTAAAAAATATAAAATTAATTGCAAAGAAACCGTAATCCAAGAAGTCCGACTAAAAGTTAAAAAAACTAATAAAATAAATAAAGCCGATAATAAATTTAAAAAACGATTAATTCTTAAATCCTTAACCCAATATTTTAAACTTAATATTAAAAAGGCTGACATTGATAAAAATTCCGATAATAGATTATAATTTTCACCGAATATCCATTGACCAAAAATAGGCAAAGGACTAACCCGTGAAAAAGTATCAGACCAGTCTTGTAAAAATAAGGAAAAAAGACTCATAAAAGCAACAACTGAAGCACCTAAAGAAATAAAAACAATAACTCGATGTAAAATTTTAGTATTCTTTATTAAATTAAAAGGCATAACGACAAAAGCTAAATAAAAAAACAAAATCCAACGAAAAGAATACCAAAGATGAGTTATTATTCCATCACTAAGCAAACCGGAAATCAAAGTAAATATAAAAAACAAGAGAAAATATATTCCTCCTGGAAATTTTAATATTTCTTTTTTTTCAGAAAAGAAATAAAGATAAACATGACGAACAACAAAAGAAGTTAAAACGACTACTGACAATAAATCAATAAATGGTAGCTCAAAACCTCTATAAGTTACCGCTAAACCAGTAATAGGTAAAAATAAAGATATTAAATACAAACCAGATAAAGGTTTTAAAAAAAATAATACTATTATAAATAGAAAAGCCAAGATAACAAAAGAAACAATGTAATTATAGGCGCTAAAAATTATAGCCACTAAAAAAAGTACTGACAAAACTGAAATGAATAACCATCTATCTCTGGAACGTGAAATATTATCCATATAAATTAAAACATTATTTCTAAATTATAATCTTTATCTAGGGAATTAGACCACAAAACTTTTTTATTTTTTACTTCAACCGAACCTTCCCCATTAAAAGATTTAATACTTGAATAAAAATTTAATTCAGCTTCAAATTTATCAGCCGTATTACCTGATTGTTTTTGTAAGTATAAAGAATATTTTTTATTCTTAATTATTTTTTCACTTACTTCCGTTGGTAAATAATATTCAAAAACAACTCTTTTTTCTTCCTTTGGTTCTACTACTATAAAACCGGACCAATAAGTCTTAGGATAAGAAATTTCATTATCATAAATAGAGGAATTTACTTTTTCGGTTAAACCAGAAACATTAACAAAAACACTATTATACGGAACATAAACCCGAGTAAACGTTCGATATCTAGTGGTTTGCCAATCTATCCAACCATTATTTTTATATACTATTTCAACTCGAGCTTTAAATTTATTATCAGCTTCTTGATTTAAATAATATTTAATACTCTTAGCCATAACTCGATCCGTTTTTAAAGCCGCTAAATTAGCATCAACCACCATTAAATAATCAAGTGGATTATTTTTTATTTCTCCATCCCAATTTAAACTAGAAGATGTTTGACGATTATAATCATCTTTCAAGTAAACAAAAATATTCTTTCTATTAATATTTTGATTTAAAATATTACCTAATTCCAACCATTTATCAGCTGATAATTTATACAATCTATTTTTCATCTCTTCTAAAATATCATTTATAACTGATTTCCTATCCCATTCTGAAATATTTTTATTTTTAAAAGCCATTTCCACCTCATATTGCAAAGTTTCAACAAAATTATCTTTATTATAAACTTGTCCGTTTACTTCAATCGAACCGACAAAATATAATAAATCAGTTATAACTCTAGGATTAATAGCGACAACTCCGGAAAAATCAACTATTTCTGATGATCGATTAGCTGCTATCATTTCTTGTTGATAAAACCATTCTATTTTTTTAGCACTTACCGTCCAATCAGGTGACCAATTAGAATCACGCATATACCAAAAATCAGTTCCTATATACTTTTTTATAGCTTCCGGTGGTTCAACTTTAAAACCAGAATTTAAGCTAGCTGGCATATCTAAATGATAAATATCATTAGTTTGAAGTTTAGTTATTTCTCCAGATTTAACTTCTATAATTCCATAGGTCCCCATAAATCCTCCAGTAGGACGAAGTTCATTAGTATTCTGTAAAATAACTAAGTATGACACCGGTTCTGGATAACCAGTTAAAACCGGAATAATAGAAGACAAAGATATTATTTTACTCAAGGAATCAGAAATATTAATTAATTTTCCTTTTAAATTTTTAATGGAATCAGAATATGAAGATAATAATTTATTATTTTCTATTTTCTCTAAATAAAATAAACTTAAATCAATATTAGCTTTTATTCCCTGCATTTCTGGGCTACTTTCATATAATTTTTTTAATATTTTCATTTTGTCATCAATTGATAATTCAGAAAAATTATTAACTGTTTGACCTGATAAAAGATTATTAGTTTCATTTACTAAACCTAAAGATCTATCAGCTGAATCACTTAAAGTTTTAGCTATTTTAGCTAAATAATTAAAATCCGATAAATTATTATTTAAAAAACTTATATGTTTTATAAAAAAATTATTTTGAAGTTTAGATAAATCATTTTCAGCTAAATCAAAATATTTAGTAGCTTGATTAGCCGATTGTTTAGATTTATTAAAATTACCTTCACTAATATAAGTTAAAGCGTAATCTAAATTTTTTCGACCAAAAGAAATATTACTATAAACTGATTTAATTCGTAAAAAAAATAAAGCGGAAAAAATAATAAAAACAAAAAAAACAATAACTGTAACAATAAAAATAGTTTTGCCTAAACTAGAACCTGGTAGAAGTTTTTTAATTTTCATAAACAGATTTTAATTATTGAATTCATTACAATTTAAAATTTTGTCCAAAAGAATAACTTTTCTAGAATTTAAAACACTATGTAAAAAAACATCAGCCACTTCTTGACGATATTTAAATTCTTTTTCATCCATTAAAGTAAAATTAACTTCCCGACCTAATTCTATCTCTAAATTATTTATAATAGGAGTTAAATTTTCAGCCTTAATATCAGCTACTATTAAAACATCAGTGGGAGCATTTTCATTATTTAAAAACATCCCACCTAATAAAATAAATTTGGGATGACAAATTTCCTTTAAGTTATTGATAAAATTTTCTCCAGCTAATATTTGTGATTTTACAATCAAGGATTTAATTTCCGAAAACAATAAAAAACTCTTATCAATACTATAATATTTTTTTTCCTTAAGACTTTTACTTATTTCTTTAACTTTCCTTTTTTCAGTATCACTCTTATTGGACAAAATATCATAATTTATGCTATTATTATCAGTGGAAGTTAATAAACCAAATTCTTCTAAATTATTCAATTCCCTTCTAATAGAATTGACTTGGGTCTTTAGATTTCTAGTCAGTTGCCTTATATAATATTTTTCATCAGGATGAAGTAAAAAAATCTTTAAAAGTTTTACTCTAGTTTTAGAACCAAACAGTTTTTCTAACATTTTTTTTATATTTAATTTCAATATAATAATATAATATTTATAAATTTTAGTCAATTTATGCCTATCAAAACATCTATCATAAATATTATCAATAATCAGAACAAAAGTTTTGTTCAAGCTGGATTTGTTGAACCTAGTATAGATAAAGAAAAAGCTAAAAAAGCGGGACTCCTATTCTTTTTAGTAGAAATAAATCAAGCTGACAAAATAGCTGAAAAAATGATGTTTATCATAACTCAGTTATTAGAAAAAAATTATTATTTAAATGAAAAAATATTTTTAGTTGATGAAATAAATGGTTTAAAGGTGGAATCAGTTTTTGAATCAGCTTTAGTTAAAACCAATCGTGAATTATTGGAATTTATTGATCAAGAAAGGATTAATTTTAATTTTAAAAAACTTAATTTAATAGTTGGTTTGGAATATAACGAAAGAATATATTTCTCTAGTATTGGACAAAATAAATCTTTTTTAATAAGTCAAAATGAAAAAGGTTTTAATATTAGTGATATAAATCCGGAGAGTGATGAAAATGAAAAAGAAGAATTAATTTCCGGAAAAATATTCTCATCAATTATCAGTGGAGAAATACCGGAAAAATCATATATAATTTTTACCAATGATTCCCTATCACAATACCTTATTAATGATAATTTTATAAAAATATTAAACGAATTAAAGTTAGACGGGGCAACTGAACAAATGAAATTTAATCTTGGAAAAATAAATAATTATTCTAATTTTTGTGGTTTATTTATACAAAATTGTCCACACTGTTCGGAAATAAATACATTTCATTATTCGGAATCAGATTTAAATAATACTAAAGAAAATACAGAAAAATTATTAGAAACTCCCGGAAATATAAACAAAGAAATAATTAAGAAAAAAACCATTAATATTTTTAAAAGAATAAACATATTTAAACCACTACTTAAAGCTATAAAATCATTATTTGCTAAAATAAAAAAAGAAGATACCAATAAAAATCCAGATATTATAATGGTCTCTCCTAAACAAAAAAAGATTAGAAAGGTATTATTTATTGTTGTTTTATTATTATTAATCGCTTTATTATTAAGTATCTTTCTAAAAAAGAAGGATCATAATGAAGTATTAGAGAAAGAAAATGTTTCTAATTACGAAGAATTAATATTACAAAAACAAAATCAAATAAAAAATTCATTATTATACAATAATAAAACTCAAGCTGGAGAAACTATTAATGAATTAAAGGAAATATTAAATTCTTTAAGTGATAAAGAAAAAAATAAAATAAAAGACTATCAAACTATTGAAGAAACATTAAACGAACAAATAAGAACAATTCAAGGAATGTATAAAATTGATAGCCCAGAAGAAATAATAAATTTTAAAAATAATAATGAACAATCAGATATTAAATCTTTTTCTTTAAATTCGGCCAGCCAAAAAATATATGCGGTTGATGGCAAAAACCATATTATATACTCATTAAATTTAAGTGACAAAACTTTTAATAAAATTAATCAAGATGAAAAAATAAGTGGAGATACTCTATCTGGTATTGAGGGAGATATTTATTATTTCTTAACTGACAATCAATTAGTTTCAGTTGGTCCAGAAGAAAAAGTTTCCTTCTCCCCTATCAGCATAGAAAATCGTCAAAATATAAGTTCCTTTGATATATTTAATGGACGAGCTTATCTATTAGATAAAGAAAGAAATCAAATTTTAAAATACGAAAAAGACGGATCTAAATATACTGATTGGTTAAAAAAGAATGATAATATTGAACCGATAAGTTTAATCACTGATTATGATATATATTTATTAAACGAAAATGGTATTATTAATAAATATTTATCAGGAAATAAAGAAGAATTTGAATTAGAGATTATAGCTCCAAAATTAGAAAAAGGAGATATTATGAAAATTAATACCAATTATATATTCATTTTTGATAAAACACAGAAAAGATTAATAATTTTCTTAAAGAAAGATGGCTTATTCATTAATCAATACTCTTCTGATAAATTCACTGATATAAGAGATTTCGCTATAGATGATAAAAATAAGAAAGCTTATTTCTTAAATGATAATACTATTTATTCTATTAATTTAATACTTTAATTAGAAAAATAAACATACAAAAAAGAAGTATAAAATTATACTTCTTTTTTATTGTGTAAAGAAAAATTACTTTAAAGTCACTTTTCCTCCAGCTTCTTCTAATTTCTTTTTTATAGCTTCAGCATCTTCCTTTTTTACTCCTTCTTTTACCATTTTTGGAGCTCCATCTACTAGATCTTTAGCTTCTTTTAAACCCATTTCAGTTACTTCTCTAACAACTTTAATAACGGCAATTTTATTGGCACCACCTTCTGTTAATTCAACATCAAAATTGGTCTTTTCTTCAACGGCTTCGGCAGCAACTCCTGGCATAGCACCAACCATCATAGCTGGAGCAGCAGCTGATACACCAAATTTATCTTCTAAAATTTTTACTAATTCGGATAAATCTAAAACACTCATTTTTTCGATTTCTTCAACTAAAGATTTAAATTTAGCTGGAACTTCGATATTCTTTTTTTCGTCTTCCATAGTTTTGTTAATTTATTTAAGATCTAGGGATATTAAATAAATATTAAATTAATTATTATATAAATTATTTATTATCACTAATAGCTTTTAATACAGTAACTAAACCTCTTAAATTACCGGATAAAACATTAACGAATCCAGAAACAGGAGCATTTAAGGATCCGACTAATTTAGCATATAGTTCTTGTTTGCCGGGTAAAGTAGCTATTTTTTCTATATCTTCTTTATTAATAACTTTTCCATCTAAAATTCCACCGATAAATTCAATTTTACCTTCATGTTTCTTTTTAAAATTTAAAACAACTTTAGCTGGAGAAACCTCATCTTCATAGGCAAAAACAGTCGCTATTTTTCCAGGAAGGTTTTTTATATCTAAATCATTTACTTTATTATTTTTAAAAGCTAAATCTAATAAAGTTTTTTTAGATACATAATATTCACCTTTTTCCTTCTTTAAATTATTACGTAATTCTTCATTATCTTTTACTTCCAAAGCATCAAAACTAGCAAAAACAATTGATTTAGATTTTTTTATTTTTTCATCCAAATCTCTTAATATTTCCGCCTTTTGTATTTTAGTTTTTGGCATATTATTTAAATTAATTATTAAATGTATAAAAAAAATCTGCTTTCACGCAGACAAAACAAAAAATGTTTAAATCTCGGCAAGTCTTATATTAAGCCCCAAGCTTAAAAGCTGGCTGTCTGCGATTTGTACTTATATTATAGATAAGATTTAAAATATTGTCAAGAAT
>CAYMMH010000004.1:0-1878 GCA_964391525.1 uncultured Gammaproteobacteria bacterium
TTACAAAAAATAACAACTTTTTCAGAAGAAGTTAATCTTTATTTTTCTTCCGATTTAGTGGTTAAACCTATAAATGAACTAGCTAGTGAATACAATCTTGATGATGATTTTATTATGGAGTTAATTTATGATTTTTTTATTTCTGATTTTGATGTTGAAAAACTAAAAAAAGATATAACGGAAAAAGTAAATAATATAGAAAAATTTGTTTCTGATTTTTTAGGAAAACTATTTTTACCAGTTGCTTCTTTTATTGAATTTAAAGTGAAAGAACATATTAAAAAACCAGAAGATTATAGAAAATATGTTGATGATTTTAGTGACTTAATTGAAAGTCGTAATATTGATGAATTATTGGATTTAGTGGATGATTTAGAAAACAAAATTGATTTTAAAGAAGAGGAAGAATTGGTAGTTGATTTTTTAGGAAAGAATATAATGGAAGTTTTAAAGAGCCAAGATTATACCGGTCCGCAAAAGGTTAATGGCTCCGCTCTATATTTATTAATTAATAAACCGGATTGTTTAAATAGATTCATTAAAACTTTTTTATCTAATCAAGAAAAAATTGGTTCAAAAAAAATGATGCTTAATGATCGCGAAGAAGAATCAACTATTTCTAATTGGATAAAACATTTTATTAAAGTAAATGGTACTGAAATGTTTAGCAGTATAGTTTTAGCTAAATATTTAACTTCAACTTTTGTTACTACTTTATTAAATGAAGATGAAAAAAAAATATTAAAAAAAGTTTTAAAATTATATCGTAATTTAAATTTCTTTCCTGAATCTATGGCTAATATCCCTCGTGATGATTGGGAAATATTTCCAATAGAACGAGATTTTGTTTTTAATAATAAAAGTATTAATAGAATAGAGAATAAACCAAAAGAAGAAATTATTAAACCAAAAATTGAAGAAAAAGTAGAAATAATAACAAAAGAAGTTGAAGAAACTAAAGAATTAAATTTACCTGATTTAAATAATAAAGAATTAAAAGAATTGCAGGATTTACTTATAAAATATCCGGAAAAGAGTTTAGAAAGAAAAGCTATTGAAAATGAAATAAAAAAAATAAGTAATAAAAAATAAAATATGTTTGATTATTTAAATAAATTTAATAGTTTAAATTCAAATTTAAAATTAATTGTTACCAGTCCTCAAGCTTTGGAAATAATTGAAAAATTGGAAAAAGAATTTAATGTTAATCTAGCTTCTTTAATTATGAAAATCATGATAAAAGAAGTTGATGTTAAACAATTACCCATATTTATTTCAGCTGAATTTAATTTAGATCCCGATAGATCAAAATTATTAGCTAATAAAATTATCAAAAATGTTTTATACCCAGCCGCCGATTATTTATCACTGGATTTACCTAAAGAAAATCCGATGCTGGATGAAATAATTTTAAAATTAAAATTAAAATTTAAAAATGATAATCATAGAAGTCGTTTCTTATCAATTTTAAATAAATATATAATAGGTGCTAAGGATCGTCATGCTGTTCGCGAGATGTTAATTTCTGAGTTTAAAAAAGAGGAATTAGATTTAACTGATAAAACTATTGATGATATTTTTTCAGCTGTTGAGAATATAAAAATAAAAGAATATTCTGAAGTTAAAAAAAATTTGAAAGTTGAAGATGATGTTTTAAGAAAAATAGAAAAATTAGGTCATGGGCAAATAAGTCCTAAACCGCAACCAAAACTTTTAGAAGATAAAGAACCTATTTTAGAGTTAGCTCCGGTTAAAGAAAACTTTGAATTAGATATTTTACCAATAATTGATAAAGAAGTTAAAAAAGATATTTTATCGCCAGAAAACCTTACTAATTTATTGGATAATTTAAAAAATATAAATACAAAAAAGGAAGAA
>CAYMMH010000004.1:1978-14982 GCA_964391525.1 uncultured Gammaproteobacteria bacterium
AAAAAAGGAAGAAGTAATACCTGAAAAGCCGGTTATTGAAAAGAAAGTTATTGAACCAAAAATTCAACCAAAAGAAATTCCGGTAGTTAAGCCAATAGTTAATCTGCCACTTACTAATAACGGAAAGATAAAAATGTCGGATATAAAAACAATAAAAGTTACCGGACCAATAGATGAATTAAAGTTTATGGATTTAGTTAATTTTCGTCGTTTGTCGGTTAATCCTAAAGAAATTTTTGTAAAAATAAAACAAAAATTAGAAATTTTGAAAAATATTGATTATGGAAAAATGTTAGAAGGAGTAAAAGCTTGGCGACAAAGTCCGGTTAATAAATTATATTTGAAAATGTTTTTTAAAGCCAGTGATGAAGGGAAAAGTATAATAGAAGTTATAGAAGAATTAAAAGATTCTAATCAAGACTATTTAACTTATGAAGAAATTGAAGCTTTAATAGAATTTAATCGTAATTTATTGTTTTAATATTTTTTATGCAACAATTTACCGTTCCACAATTTATTGATGTTGAGCCGAAAATTATAGGTCCAATAACCACTAGACAATTTTTGATATTTTTAGCAGCGGCTTTATTAATATTTTTATGTTATAAAATTTTTGATTTTACAGCTTTTGTTATTTTTTCCGTTCTTATTTTTGCTATTGCTGGCGTTTTTTCTTTTTTAAAAATAAATGGTCGCTCTTTTCATTATTTTTTATTAAATTTAATACAAAATTTTAGAAAACCTAAATTAAGAGTTTGGAATCATAAAGTTGCTACCATTGAAAACAAAGAAGATAAACAAGTGGAGTATGAAAAGATTCTACCACCGGATAAATATTTTGCTAAACAAAAATTAGCTGAATTATCTTTAATTATAGATACCAAGGGTCGATATAAGGGGGAAGATAATGAACAAATAGAAGTTGATAATGATTTAAAATAAAAAATTATGGCACAAACAACATCAAATAAAAAGACTGTCGCTCCTTCTACTCAACAGTATTTAGATATTTTAGAAATAAAAGATGATACTGTTGTTATGAAAGATGGTACTCTTAGAGCGGTCTTATCCGTTTCCAGTATTAACTTTGCTTTAAAAAGTGAAGAAGAACAAAATGCCATAATTTCTTCTTATGTCAGTTTTTTAAATAATATTAATACTCCTATTCAACTTGTTGTTCAATCGCGAGATTTAAATATAGATAATTACATAGAATTATTAAAAGTTAAAGAAAAAGAACAAACTAATCGTTTATTAAAAATACAAACTGGTGAATATATAGAATATATAAAAGAATTAGTATCAATAGGAAAAATAATGAATAAAAAGTTTTTTATAGTTATTCCTTATAGTCCGATATCCGATAAACATAAAGGTTTCTTTTCTCAATTATCGGAGGCTTTTAAGCCGGCTTCAATTTTAAAATTAAAAGAAGCTAAATTTTTAAAATATAAAGATAGTCTATTTCGTCGAGTTGATAGTATTTATTCCGCTCTATTATCAGTGGGGGTTGATATAAAAATTTTGAATACCCAAGAATTGATAGAACTTTATTATAGTACCTATAATCCGGAAACAGTTAAAAATCAAACATTAACCGATATTAATAATATTCAAGTGGAGCAATAAAAATAAAAGTAAATAATAATTATAAAATATGATAAATTTAAATAAACAAGTTGAAATAGATCCTAAGAAAAGGAAATTAGGTTTATTGGAAAAAGAAATATTAAAAGCTGGAATTAGAGAAGAAGATTTTGAAGTCACAAAAGAATTGATAGAAGAAGAGAAGGCTTTTCGTCAAGGTATTTTATCGGTTCGTGATTTAATTTCTCCGGCTAGTTTAAAAGTTGATCCGACTTTTGTACATTTAGGACAAAAATTTTTAAGAACTATTTTTGTTATTAGTTATCCTAGATATATAAGTGTTGGTTGGTTTTCTCCAATTATTAATTTAAATGAATGCTTTGATGTTTCCATGTTTTTTTATCCGGTTAAGAGTTCTATTATTTTGAAACAATTAAAAAATAGAGTTGGTAATTTAGAGGCTCAAATAATGAGTGATTCCGAAAAGGGAGCTCCTCGTGATCCTCTTAGAGAAACAGCCTTAAGAGATATAGAATATTTAAGAGATTCCTTAACTCAAGGAACTGAAAAATTTTTTCAATTTGCTTTATACGTTACTATTTATGCCGATAGTTTAGAAAAATTAGATCGTTTGTCTGATCAAGTGGAAGATATTTTTGGATCTAGATTAGTTTATTCTAAACGTGGTTTTTATCAAGCTGAACAAGGATTCAATTCTACCTTGCCATTATGTAATGATGAATTATATATAACCTTTAACATGAATTCCTCACCAATTTCTTCTTCTTTTCCTTTTATTTCCAGTGAATTAACTAGTGATAAAGGTATTTTATACGGAATAAATCGTCATAATAATAGTTTAATATTATTTGATCGTTTTAGTTTACAAAATGCTAATTCGGTAGTTTTTGCCACTTCCGGGGCTGGAAAGAGTTATTGTATAAAATTGGAAGTGTTAAGAGCTTTAATGATGGGCACTGATGTTATTATTATTGATCCTGAATATGAGTATAAATATTTAGCGGAAGCCGTTGGTGGAACTTATGTTAATATTTCTTTATCCAGTGATAGTAAAATAAATCCTTTTGATTTACCTCGTTCCGTTGGAGGCGAAGCTAAGCCGAAAGATATAATACGTAGTGCTGTTATTACTTTAAAAGGTTTAGTTCGTTTAATGATTGGAGATTTAAATCATAATGAAGATTCAGTGGTTGATAGAGCTTTATTGGAAACTTATGCTAAAAAGGATATAACTTCTGATTCTGATTTATCAAAAATAGAGCCACCAATTTTATCTGATTTACAACAAGTTTTAGATGGTATGGAAGGTGGAAGTGATTTGGCTTTACGTTTAAAAAAATATACCGAAGGAACCTTTTCCGGTTTATTAAATAATTTGACTAATGTGGAAATGAACAATCAATTGATTTGTTTTTCGGTTCGTGACTTAGAAGATGAACTTCGTCCGATAGCTATTTATACCATAGTAAATTATATTTGGAATGTAGTTAGAAGTGAAATGAAAAAAAGAATTTTAGTTATTGACGAAGCTTGGTGGATGATGCAAAATCAAGATAGTGCTAAATTTATTTTTGCCCTAGTTAAACGTTGTCGTAAATATTATTTAGGAGTTACCACTATTACTCAGGATGTTAATGATTTTTTAACTTCGCCTTATGGACAAGCGATTGTAAATAATTCATCTTTACAGATATTATTAAAACAATCTCCGGCTGCTATTGATTTGATTCAAAAAACTTTTTTATTAACCGAGGGAGAAAAATATTTATTATTAGAATGTGGTTTAGGGGAAGGAATTTTCTTTGCCGGAAATAAACATGTGGCCATTAAAGTGGTAGCTTCATATAGTGAAGATCAATTAATAACATCAGATCCAAGACAATTGTTAGAAATAGAAGAAGCAAAGAAAGAATTTGCCCGTGAATCACAAGAAAAATAAGAATTATAAATATAATTAAAATAAATTAATAAATAAAAGTATGTTTAATTTCAATAACAAAAAAATAGGTATTTTTTTAATAGCCTTAGTTATAGTTCTTATCGCCGTCTTGCTGGTGTTTTTTTTGAAACCAAAAGATTTTAGTTTAAAAAATTTATTTAAAGGAAAGGAACAAACTGAAGTTAAAAAAACGGCCGAAGAAGAATTTAATGAAATGCAAAAAGAAATAGAAGAAAGCAAGGTTTATACTTATGATGAAAATATTGAAAAGAATAGAGAGTGGAGTGAAAGTGATTTTAAATCTATTGCTCGATCTTTTGCTGAAAGATTTGGTTCTTATTCCAACCAATCAGATTATGGTAATATTACTGATTTTTATGATTTTATGAGTTCTGATATGAAAAAATGGGCTGATTCCTATGTAAATAATTTAAAAACCAATACTGCTTATAATGGAACATATTACGGTATTACTACTAAAGCTTTAATTGAGCCGGTAATAAATAGTTTTGATCCTAATTCCGGTCAGGTAGAAGTAATAGTTAAAACCCAAAGGGAAGAAGTTTCGTCTTCTAATGAATCTAAAATATTTGATCAAGATATAAAAATAATTTTTATTAAAGAAAACGGTAATTGGTTAGTTAATGAAGCCACTTGGTTATAATTAAATAAAATAAAAATATGAAAAAAACAAAAAAAGTTTTATCAGACAAAGATAAACGAGAAATACAATTTAATATTATTTTTGTTTCTGTTTCTTTGGCTCTATTTTTTTTATTAATTCTATTATTAGCATTATTTAAAACTTCATTATATTCAGCTAAGGACGAGGTAGCCAGTGAAGTGGTAACAGAATATGCGTCTAATTTAACACTAGATACCACTGATCCTTTAATTACCGGTAGTAAATCAAACATTAAAGATTTAGATGAACCACTTGATACAAAAGTTGATCCGACTTTAGGTAATCAAGAAGCTGAAGTAACTATTTTCTATTTCTCAGATTATTCTTGTTCCTATTGTTTTCAACAACAATCAGTCATTAAAAATATTTATGATAAATTTAAGGAAAGTGTGCGTATAATATGGAAGGATTATCCGGAAAATTCTTTAGATTCTTTTTCATTTTTAGCCGCTAAAGCTGCTCGTTGTGCTAACGAACAGGGAAAATTTTGGGACTATAATCAATTATTGTATGAAAATAAAGAAAGTTTTCCTGAATTAAAAAATCAATTATTTTTAAATTTAGCTGATAGGGTAAAATTAAATCATAATTCCTTTTCCGAATGTTTATCATCCACTGAAATTGATCAAAATATTTTAGAAAATATGTCTGAGGCTGAGAGTTTAGGAATAATGGGTATTCCATATATTTATGTTAATGGTCAAAATATTTTGGGTAGTGCAAGCGAAGAAGAATTAGAAACAATTATCAAATCAGAGTTAAATGAATAAAACAAAGTATATGGCTGAAAAAATAAAAACTATTTATGAGTGTCAACATTGTGGCGCCCAATTCCCTAAATGGAGTGGGCGTTGTTTGGAATGTGGGCAATGGGGAACTTTAAAAGAAGAAATGCAAGATAATAAAAAAATAAGCGATAATATTATAAAAAAAATAACTTCATCGGAGATTATAGATTTAAATGGAATAGAGGAATCTAAAACTATTCGCTTAGAATCTAAAATTTCCGAAATTGATCAAGTTTTAGGAGGTGGATTAATTCCTGGTTCGGTTATTCTTTTAAGCGGAGAACCGGGTGTTGGTAAATCAACCATATTAGCTCAATTAGCTGACAAGTTAATAAAAAATAATAATCAATTATCCGAAGTTTTATATGTGTCAGGAGAAGAATCGGCTGCTCAGGTAAAACTTAGATTAGAACGATTAAACTGTACTTTAAATAATTTTAAATTTATCGGTGAAACTAATTTAGAAAAAATAATATCCTCAGCTATTAAAATGAAGCCAGCAATGTTAATAGTTGATTCCATTCAAACTATTTATTCAGCTTTGGTATTAGGAGAAGCTGGTGGTATTAGTCAAATAAGAACGGTAGCGGTTAAGTTTATGGAATTGGCTAAAAGATATAATATTCCGGTTTTTTTAATTGGTCATATAACTAAGGATGGACAAGTAGCTGGACCAAAATCTTTAGAACATATTGTTGATGTTGTTCTGTATTTAGAAAATGATGGACGAGGAGGACATTGTGTATTGAGATCAGTTAAAAATCGTTTTGGTAGTGTGAATGAAATTGGTGTTTTAGAAATGACTGGTAAAGGATTTATCGAAGTAAAAAATCCGAGCAGCTCTTTTTTAGAAGGAAATTGGTCATTATCTTTTCCCGGTTCAGTTTTTTCTTGTGTAGTAGAAGGTCATCGTCCTTTTTTAATAAATATTCAAGCTTTAGTTAGCCATACAGTTTTTGGTTATCCACAAAGAAAAACTTCTGGTTTTGATTTGAATCGTTTACAAGTTTTAGCGGCGGTAATATCTAAAAAACAAAAATTGAATCTTACTAGTCAAGACATTATTTTAAATATAGTTGGTGGTTTCAAAACTAATGATCCGGCCTTAGATTTGGCAGTCTCTATGGCTATAATTTCTTCTTTTTTAAATAAAGAAATGGGAGGTAAAAAAGCTGTTTTGGGAGAATTGGGTTTGGGTGGAGAAATACGGCCAGTAGCTTATTTAGATATGAGAATAAAAGAGATAGAAAAAATGGGGTTTGATGCCATTATTTTAGGAGAACCGGTTAATTTGTCTGATAAGAAGAGATTATTAGAAAATTTTAAAAAAATTAAATTTATTTTTGTGAAGAATTTATCTGAAGCTATTAAAATTTTAGGAGATAAAATAAAAAAATAGTTATATAATAGTATGATAGAGGGAGTCATTATAAAAAAGATTAATAGATATGACGATCAACGTGGTTGGTTGAGTGAAATATATCGTTCTGACGAACTTGATTTTAAGCCAGCAATGGTTTATGTAAGTTTAACCAAACCGGGTATTATTCGTGGTCCTCATGAACATCGTTATCAAAGTGATTGTTTTGTTTTTGTTGGTCCTGGTAATTTTATTTTACATTTATGGGATAGAAGAGAACAAAGTTCCACTTTTGGAGAATATATTAATTTGAAAGTCGGAGAAGAATCGCCGTCTTTAATAATAGTTCCTCCGGGCGTTGTTCATGGTTATAAATCAATCGGTTCGGTTGATTCATATTGTTTAAATTTTCCCGATAGATTATATAAAGGTCCAGGGAAAATAGAAGAAATTGATGAAATAAGATGGGAAGAAGATAAAAATTCTCCTTATCATATAGAATAATTATGTCAAAAATATTGGTAACCGGTGGAGCCGGTTTTATAGGCTCTGATTTTATAAGATATATATTAGAATCCGATTCATCACTGGAAGTTATTAATTTAGATAAATTGACTTATGCCGGAAATCTTGAAAATTTAACGGATGTTTCCAATAAAAAAAATTATCACTTTGTTCAAGGTGATATTTGCGATCGTGATTTAGTAAATGATTTAATCAAGCAAGTTGACTTAATAGTCCATTTTGCTGCCGAAAGTCATGTTGATCGTTCTATTGCTGACGGTTCTGATTTTATAAAAACTAATATTGAAGGAACTGGTGTTCTGTTGGAAGCTGCTTTTAGAAATGGAGGAATTCGTTTTCACCATATCTCTACTGATGAAGTTTTCGGTTCCTTATCTCCAATTTCTCCAAAATTTAATGAACAAACTTCTTATAATCCTCGTTCGCCCTATAGTGCTTCCAAAGCTTCTTCTGATCATCTGGTTCGTTCATATTTCTATACTCATAAATTACCGATAACCATTTCCAATTGTTCTAATAATTATGGTCCTTATCAATTTCCGGAAAAAATGATTCCTCTTTTTATAACTAATCTTTTGGAAAATAAAAGAATTCCAATTTATGGAAATGGTGATAATATTAGAGATTGGATACATGTCAGAGATCATAATCGGGGTGTTAAGATGATAATAGATAAAGGAAAAATTGGAGAAACATATTGTTTGGGAGGAAATAATGAAATAGCTAATATTGATATAAGTAAAATGATATTAAAATTATTAAATAAATCTGAAGAAATGATAGAATATGTTAAAGATCGTCCCGGTCATGATAAACGTTATGCTATAGATTTTTCCAAAGCGGAAAAAGAATTAGGTTGGAACCCCGCAGTCAATTTTAATGAAGGTTTAAAAGAAACAGTGGAGTGGTATAAAAATAATAAGGAGTGGTGGCAAAAATTAAAGAATAAAAATAATTAATTTTAAAAATATGAAAGGAATAATTTTATCCGGTGGTAGTGCCACCCGACTTCGTCCTTGTACTAAAGTTACATCAAAACAATTATTACCAGTATATAATCGACCAATGATATATTATCCACTTAATACCTTAATTAAGGCGGGAATAAAAGATATTTTAATAATAGTAGCTCCCGAACAAGCTGGCCATTATTTAAATCTTTTAGGTAGTGGAAAAGATTTTGGTGTTAAATTTACTTATGAAATTCAAGACAAGCCAGAAGGTTTGGCTCAAGCTTTTATTATCGGAAAAAAATTTATCGATGATGATAATGTTTGCATGATTTTAGGTGATAATATATTTGAAGATGATTTTTCAGATGATATAAAAAACTTTTCTACAGGAGCTAAAATATTTGCCAAGGAAGTTAAGGATCCACAAAGATTTGGAGTAGTAGAGTTTGATAAAAACAATAAGGCTATATCCATAGAAGAAAAACCGGAAAATCCAAAATCAAATTATTGTGTCACCGGTTTGTATGTCTATGATAATCGGGTTATAGATATAGCTAAAAATTTAAAACCATCTAGCAGAGGGGAATTGGAAATAACTGATATTAATAGGCATTATTTATCACAAGGAGATCTTAGTGTGGCTATGGTGCAGGGGTCTTGGCTTGATGCTGGAACCTTTGATAGTCTTTTAGAAGCCCAGATATTAGCTAAAGAAAAATTACAAGATAAGTTGGTTATTTAAGTCTTGACCTATTATTAATAATACTTTATACTATTAGCAGTCAGAACATTTGACTGCTAATTTAATATAATAAACTAAATATATGTTCAATAAATTTACTAATAAATCGCAGGAACTTATAATTAATTCTCAGGTTATAGCTTCTGATTTTGGTCAACAATATATAGAAGGTCTTCATTTATTATTAGCTTTAATGCAACAAAATGAAAGCTTGGTTAGGGTTGTTTTGGAAAAATTAAAGATTGATCCAGAATTAATAGAAAATTACACAATTAATGAAATAAAAAGATTACCTAAGGTAAAAACCGGTAATATTAATTTTGAAGCAATACAATCTGTTCAAGGAACTGGAGAAGTAGCCGCTATTTTTGAAAGATCCCAAAAAGAAGCTGATCGGATGGGTGATGAATATATTTCTACTGAACATATTTTTTTAGCTTTGATAGGTATAAAAAGTCCGGCCCAAAAAGTTTTATTATCTTTTAAAATAGAATATCAAGTTGTATTAGAAATTTTAAAAGAGCTTCGTGGTAATCAACGTATAACTGATCCAGCACCCGAAAATAAGTTTCGTACTTTAGAAAAATATACAATTAATCTTACTGAATTAGCTCGTCAAAAGAAACTTGATCCGGTTATTGGTCGTGATACTGAAATTCGCCGTATTATACAAGTATTATTACGTCGAACCAAAAATAATCCGGTTTTAATTGGAGAAGCTGGAACAGGAAAAACAGCTATTGTGGAAGGATTAGCTCAAAGAATAGTTAGTGGTGATGTTCCAGAAATGTTGAAGAATAAAGAAGTAGTTTCTTTGGATTTAGGGTCTTTAATTGCTGGAGCTAAATTTCGTGGTGAATTTGAAGATAGATTAAAGTCAGTTTTAAAAACCATTAAATCGCAAGAAGGAAAAATAATTTTATTTATAGATGAATTGCATACCTTAGTTGGGGCGGGAGCTAGTGAAGGTTCTATGGATGCTTCTAATATGTTGAAACCAGCTTTGGCTCGAGGAGAATTGAGTGCTATTGGGGCTACCACTACTAAAGAATATCAAAAATATGTAGAAAAAGATTCAGCTTTAGAGCGTCGTTTTCAACCGATTTATGTAGCCGAACCTAGTATTGAGGATGCTATTTCTATTCTAAGAGGTATAAAAGAAAAATACGAAGTTCATCATGGAGTAAGAATAACTGACGAATCTTTAGTAGCAGCGGTTAATCTTTCTAGTCGTTATATTTCCGACAGATTTTTGCCCGATAAAGCCGTAGATTTAATGGATGAAGCCACTTCGGCTCTAAGAATGGAAATTGATTCCATGCCTGAAGATTTGGATAATATAAAAAGAGAAATAAAAAGATTAGAGATAGTTAAAGCTGGCTTAGCAAGTAACGAAAAAGACAATAGTTCAATTAAAAATAATAAAACTAATAAAGAATTAGAAGAATTAAAAGAAAAGGCTAATCAATTAGAGATTCATTGGACTAACGAAAAAAATATAATTTCAAAAATAAGGGAATCAAAGAAAAAAATAGATGAATTAAAAGTGGAAGCCGATATTATTGAACGTCACGGTGAGGATTTAACTAAGGTGGCCGAAATCAGATATTATTTAATTCCGGAATTAGAAAAAGAAGTTAATAAAAAACAAGAAGAGTTGGTAAAAATTCAAAAAAAAGGACAACATATTTTAAAAGAAGAAATTGATAAAGAAGATATTGCTAAAGTTGTAGCTCGTTGGACAGGTATTCCAGTTAATAAAATGTTAGAGAGTGATGTTCAAAAATTAGCTCGAGCTGAGGAAGAATTAAAAAAATCAGTTGTTGGGCAAGACGAAGCTATTATAGCCGTATCTAATGCTATTAGACGTAGTCGGGCTGGAATAAATGAAGAAAAAAAACCTATCGGCTCCTTTTTATTTGTTGGTCCAACTGGTGTTGGAAAAACTGAATTAGCTAAAACTTTAGCTAAATTTATGTTTAATGACGAAAATGCTTTGGTTCGTTTTGATATGAGTGAATTTATGGAACGTCATAGTATCGCTAAATTAATTGGTTCTCCTCCGGGATATATAGGTCATGATGATGGAGGTCAATTAACTGATAAAATTCGTCGTCGCCCTTATAGTGTTATTCTATTTGATGAAATAGAAAAAGCTCATCCGGAAACATTTAATATATTATTACAAATATTAGATGATGGAGTTTTAACTGATAGCAAGGGCAGAAAAGTTAATTTTAAAAATACTATTATTATTATGACTTCTAATTTAGGTAATGAAGTTATTAAGCAATATTCTATTGGATTTTCTTCTGGTGAAAATGAAGAGCAAAATAATAAATATCGTCAAGAAGAAATGAAGGAAAAAATAGACAGTATTTTGAGAGAATATTTTAAATTAGAATTTTTAAATAGAATTGATGAGATAGTTATATTTAAAAATTTAAATAGTGAATCTTTGGAAAAAATAGTTGATTTAGAATTAAATAAAGTTGAACAAAGATTAAAGAATAAAAATATTTCTATAAAAATAAATAATAAGGTAAAAAAGTTTTTAGCCACAAAAAGTTATGATCCAACTTTTGGAGCTCGACCTTTAAAAAGAGTTATTCAAAGTATGATTTTAGACGAATTGGCTTTAAATATTGTTGAGGGTAAAGTTAAGGATGGGGACAAAGTATTATTGGATATTGGAACTAAAGAAAATATCTTAATTTCGGTTAAATAATAAAGGTTTAAAATACATAAAAAGATGATTTTAGTAGTATATTAGAATCATCTTTTTTTTGCCAAAAACCTTTTAATTTGTTATTATTATAATATTATGAATAACAATTTTCTATTTTATTTAGGTAAAATTTCACTCCAAGTATTATTGGATGTTATTTATTTTCCTCTATGGTGGTATTCTATAGGCTTATTTAGATTAGCTAAAAGATTGGGTATTTTTTTGAAAGAACGTTGGATATTCATCGGAGCGGGGGTTTGGTTAAAGAATTTATTTGTGCCAATGTATGGACAAACTGATATTGGCAGTAGGATTATAAGTTTCTTTATGAGATTTGTTCAAATAATATTTCGTTTTGCCACTTTTTTAATTTTTATAGCATTATCTATTGTGGCTTTAGCTTTATGGGTTGGTTTACCGATATTACTATTATTTTTAATTTTCCAAAAAGAATCTTAATTTATGAGTTATAATAATTTTTCAGAGCCAATAAATTTAAGTGATGACGATTTTATTAAATTACCGAATAATAAAATTGGGGTGGTTTTTTTGGGTCATTTATTACATATAGCTTCTGATTTTAAAAAATCATTGATAATTTTACGTCGCACTAAAAAAAGCGTTGATAAGATTGTTGATATTTTATCTTTGATCGGAGGTATAGCTGGAATATTATCTTTAATTTTTTGGGTTTATCTTAATATTGAACAGATAAACAGTGATTTATCTGTATTATTACACTTTTATCAAAGTGATAATTCTCTTATTACTCTTTTTTTTGTTTCAATATTTTTTGACATGTTTTTTGTTTACCGAATGAGCGAAAAAAAAGCTAAGCTTAAAAAAATAAAGATTTTAAAAGAACGAAAAACTAATAATCAACTTGATTATAAGAAGATGCCTAAAGTTAATATTATTCCGACTTTAAATGAGGAATTATTGGTAATTATAGAAAATGCTTATTTATTAGCTAATAAATTAAAACAAAAACAGGTAAGTACTATTCATCTTTTTTGGTCATTATTATCAGTCCCGGCTGTCAGTAATTTATTGGTTAGATTGAATGTTGATATTAATAAATTAATAGAATTATTAAAAAAATATTTAGACAAGGAAGCTGATCGTAATAGCGGTAAAGATAAATTAGTTTTATCTTTTCATGTTCAAGAAGTTTTATTGGCTGCCTATGTTGATGCTTATTCTTGCCAACAGGATAGTATTGGAGTCCTAAATGCTATTCTTTTTTGTTATTATAAAAATCAGACTTTAAAAGAAATTCTTTTTGAATTAGAAATATCTCAGAATAAAATTGAAAATGCTGTAAAATGGTTTAGAATAAATGAACAAATGATTGCTGATTTTAAAATATTTAAGAAAATGGCTCGGCTTAAACCGGGAAATAATATGAATAAATCATATACGGCCATAGCTACTCCAACTATTGATTATTTTTCCAGAGATATGACCGTTATGGCTAAATATAATTATTATGAATCATGTGTAGCTCGAGATAAAGAAATGCGTCAAATATTTGAAGCTTTTGAAGGAGGTCAAACCGGAGTATTATTAGTTGGAAATCAAGGAGTGGGAAAAAGAACTATGGTTGAAGGTTTAGCTCAATTAATGGTTAAAGAAGATGTTCCTAAATTTTTAAAAGATAAGAGATTAGTTGAATT
>CAYMMH010000004.1:14992-18165 GCA_964391525.1 uncultured Gammaproteobacteria bacterium
ATTAGACACAGCTCGTTTAATAAGTGGTTCTTCGGCTGTTCAGGCTCAAGAAAGATTATTAAGTATTATTAATGAAATGCAACGATCTAAAAATATTATTTTATACATTGAAAATATAGAAAATATAATGGGAATTTCTTCGGGAGAATCAGAAAGTTTAGAATTATCCGAAGTTTTAGCTGAAACTTTGGGACGACAAGGAATTTATTGTTTAGCTACTATTAATACTGAAAATTATTCTAGATATTTAGAAGGACGGGCTTTAGCTAATGTTATGACCACTGTAAATATAGCCGAACCCGATTTTGATAGATCAATTCATATGTTAGAAAGTAAAATAGCTTGGATGGAGAATAAATATGGAATATATTTTGATTATAATTCTTTAGAAGAAGCAGTAAATCTTTCCAATCGTTATATTACTGATAAATTTTTACCAGAAAAAGCTATAAAATTAATAAAAGCTACAGCGGTAAAAAACTCTAAAGCAGTTTTAAATAATCCGACTAAAAAAATATGTACCAAAGAAGATATAGCTGAAGTTATAAGTGAAGTGACTGGAATTCTTGTTTCTAAAGTTACTGAATCGGAGGGAGAAAAATTAATGAATTTAGAAGAGAATATTCATGAAAGAATGATAGGACAAGAAGAAGCGGTTTCGGCTATTTCTGGCAGTTTACGTCGAGCTCGAGCCGAAATAAGAGAAGGTAATCGTCCAATGGCCAGTTTTTTGTTCTTAGGACCGACCGGTGTTGGTAAAACTGAATTAGCTAAATCTGTTTCTGAAATTTATTTTGGAGATGAAGAATATATGATTCGTTTAGATATGAGTGAATATCAATTAGCTGATAGTGTTAAAAAAATGATTGGTGATGTTGATGGAACTTTGGGATATTTGACTGAAGCAGTAAGAAAAAAACCTTTTTCTTTAATATTGTTTGATGAAATTGAAAAATCTCATCCTGATATTTTAAATTTATTTTTACAAATGTTAGATGATGGACGTTTAACTGATGGACAAGGAAGAACTATAAACTTTACTAATTCCATAATTATAGCTACATCCAATGCCGGTTCTTTGTTTATTCAAGAATCAGTGAAGAAAAATATTGATGTAGAAATTATAAAACAAGAATTAATTGATGAGCATTTAAATAAAATAATGCGACCCGAACTCATTAATCGTTTTGATAGCATTATAGTCTTTAAACCTTTAACCTTGGATAATGTTTTGTCTATTTCTAAATTAATGATAAAGAAGATAGAAAAGAATTTATCAAGTAAGGGAATAGGATTATTATATGATGAAGCTGGACTTTTAAAATTAGCTAAAGCCGGTTATGATCCGAAATTTGGAGCTCGTCCTTTACGTCGTTTACTTCAAGATAAAATTGAAAATGAAATAGCTAATTTAATATTAACTAAACAATTAAATAGACGAGATACTGTGTTTATTAATGAAACTGGAAAAATTGAGGTTGAAAAAGGAAAAAAGCTATAGTTTATTATTTTTATTAAATTTATGGTGTATTTACCAGCTATAATTTTAAGTTTATTGTTTTCAATAATTTTTACTTTAATAGTTAAAAAGATAGCTTTTAAATTTGAAATTATTGACAAGCCTAATTCTGATAGAAAAATACACACTAAGCCAATTCCTTTATTAGGAGGATTGGCTATTTTTTTAGCTTTTTTCTTAGTTTTATTTATTTTTCGTGATTCTTTATTAATAGGAAATTTAACTAATAAACATTGGCTAGGTTTTTTTATTGGTGCTATTTTTTTATTGTTCGGTGGATTATTGGATGATAAATATAATTTAAAACCAAAATTCCAAATTATTTGGCCGATATTAGCTGCTTTGTCAGTTATTATTGGTGGAGTAAGTATTGAAAAAATAAGTAACCCTATGGGTGGCTTTATTTTTTTTCCTTTTTGGTTAAGTGCTATTATAATCTTTTTATGGATTTTAGGTATGACTTATACCACTAAACTTTTAGATGGCCTAGATGGTTTAGCTACTGGAGTATCAGCCATTGGTGGTTTGGTTATTTTTCTATTTACTATTAGTGACAAATATTTTCAACCTGATATTTCCATGGTCTCTTTAATATTTTTCTGTGTTTTGATAGGTTTTTTAATTTTTAATTTTAATCCAGCTAAAATATTTTTAGGTGAGAGTGGCTCCTTGCTCATTGGTTATATATTAGGAGTTTTGGCTATAATTTCAGGAGGAAAAATAGCTATCGCTTTATTGGTTATGGGACTTCCGGCTTTAGATGTGTTATGGACTATAATTCGTCGTTTATCAATCGGCAAAAATCCCTTTAAGTATTCTGATAGAAAACATCTTCATTATCGTCTTATCGATTTAGGTTTTAGTCACAAAAAAGCGGTATTGTTTTTTTATATCATTTCAGCTTTTTTTGGTTTTGGTAGTTTATTTTTACAAAGTTCGGGAAAATTATGGGCTTTATTCGTTTTATTAATTTTAATGTTGGCTATTATTATTTTCTTTCATTTTTTTGATAAGAAAAAATATAATAAAGAAAAATTATTACTTCATATTTGCTGTGCTCCTTGCGGATCTTATTTAATTTCAAAAATCTTATCTAAAAATTTTGATGTTGTTCTTTATTTCTATAATTCCAATATTGATACTTGGGAAGAATATGATAGAAGATTATTTTGGGTTAAACATATAGCTAAACGTTATAATTTAAACTTAAAAATAGAGCCATATAATCACTCTTTATGGTTAAAAAAAATATCTGGATTAGAGCAAGAACCGGAAAAAGGAAATCGTTGTTTTGTTTGTTATGAGGATCGCTTATTTAAAACAGCACAATTAGCTAAAAAATTAAATATCAAAAATTTCTATACCACTCTTAGTGTAAGTCCCTATAAAGATTTAGATAAAATAAGAGAGTGTGGAGAGGAAATAGCAAAAAAAGAAAATTTAAAGTTTATTGATTTAAGATTTGATAGAGAGGAAATATATAAAAACTCAATAGATTTAGCTAAAAAATTAGGAATATATAGACAAAAATATTGCGCTTGTGAATTTTCTCTTCCCATAAGAATTAATAAAAAGAAAAAAATGAATAAGAATAACCCCGCCTTCACCCTCATAGAACTATTAGTAGTAATAGCCATTATCGGCATATTAACCG
>CAYMMH010000005.1:0-16791 GCA_964391525.1 uncultured Gammaproteobacteria bacterium
GCCAATAATGGCTATTACTACTAATAGTTCTATGAGGGTGAAGGCTTGTTTATTTCGTTTGTTTACTGGTTTCATTGTTTTAAACAAATTTATTAATTACATCAATGAAAAAAGATAGGAAGATAGGACTGGTAAAAATAGATTATCTAAGCCCAAGAAAAAAATTGCCTCAATTAAAGTTAGAAATAAAGAAGCCAATAAATAAAAATTAAAAGGAAGTGGATTAATTCTATTATTCATAATAATAAATAAAATAAAAGTGGAAATAAAAAAAGCTGAAGACCCTTCTATAGTTTTAGCATTTCCTATTAATTTATACTTAAAGCGACCAAATAATCCACCTAAAATATTAGCTAAGGCATCAGAAAGTCCTAAAACTAAAATACCAAATTGAAAAGATCGTATATCATTTTGCGGTAGGAATATAATAGCTGAAATTAAAACACCTAAGGGATAAAAAACCTCACCCAAAGAAACTCTTTTTACATTACTAACTATTGGTAAAAAATTAAATATTTTAGCAGCTAAAAAAATCAAAGCAAATAAAACCGCCAATAAAATTATATGGTATAAAGATAAAAAATAAGGAAAACAACAAATAAGTAAGGCGGCTATTATATGAATTATTTTTCTTTTAATATTATCAACCCTTTGCCATTTTATTTCTTTTTTAGTTTTAACCGATGACATAAAAAACTATTTAATCTTTAAAAATTCTTGTCGTTGTTTTTCAGGAAATTTTTCTATAGCATAACGCCAAGTTATTCTATTAATATTTTTTCTATTCTTTATTAAAAATTTTTCTAAACGAATCTTATTTCTTTTTCCAGCTTCTCGTAACATCCAACCCACTGCCTTATGCGTTAAATCTTGTTCATCTTTTAATAATATAGAAGCTATTTTATAAGTATCGTCTAAATCTTTATTTTTTATAAAATAAAAAGTGGAAATAATAGCTATCCGACGAGCCCACATATTTTTATCCTTTGATAATTGATATAAAAATTGTCTATTTTTATTAAATAGATAAGATCCTAAAATATATGAACAACTTAAATCAACTAAATCCCAATTATTTATATTTTTTATATTTTTAATATAAAACTTTATTATTTTCTCTTCTTCTTTAGTATTTTTTTCAACTTCATTATACTTGACGACCAATATTAATAATCCAGCTAAACGAACTTCATGCCAAGAAGAATTTAAAATTTTTTGCAGTTCTTTAAAAGATATATCTTTAAATTCTTTAGCTACTTTTCTTGTTTCCGGAACAGTAATACCTAAAAAAACATCTCCTTCACCATATTCTCCTGGTCCGGTCTTAAAAAAACGCAATAATATTTTGGCTTTAGCCGAATTTCTAAACTTAAATAATTTTTTACAAAAATTATCGGCACTTAAAACCATAAAATGATGATTAAGTTTTATTTATAAATTACATTAATCCTATCAACCAACAATGAACTTCTTTTTATAAACTTAGGTTTAAAATTCAATTCATAAGATTGGATAGTATTGAGACTATCTAAATATACTCTTATCTGTTCTTCATTCAAATTTACTAAATGTTCAGTATTAATAATTTTTTCTCCATCACTTAAAGCTGTTTTAGCTGAAAAATCAACTTTTATTTCAGCTAAGGATTTAGCTTTATTAAAATTTAACAAGGTATAAGCTAAGATCTCCTCATTAATTTCAGAAGTATTTTCATCAAAATCTAATAAAGCTAATTTCTTTTTTATTATATTAACAACATCGGAAGTATTTATCGTTATTATGTTTACGTTATTTTTTATTTTAACTTCAAAAGAATCAACTTCATCACCAACTTTTTTATCAACTTCTAAAACAGAATTAGCTGAATCAATATTAAAAACATATTTTTTTCCAATTTCATTTTTATTTATTTTCTTTTCTAATTCATCGGTCATTTTTTCATTTAAAGAACTAATAGCTTTATCAATGTCTTCTTGAGTTACTAATTTTTTACTATTATTTTTAAATTCAAATTGAACAGAACTTTCAGCATATATTTTATCTTGCAATCCGGTCCATAAACCTGGAATTGTAAATTTACTTGGACCAATAGCCATATCTTCAGTGGCATCATCGGCATAAATTTCAACTTCAACCGATCCACCAGCCGGAACATTAACGGTTTTTTTAATTCGATATAATTTATTATCAGCACTTAATAATCTGGTAGTGGCTACCAAGGGTTGATTCTTTTCATTTTTATTAATAATAGTAACCTTACCAATTATTTCCCCTTTTATATCTTTAGCTCCGGTACTGTTAAAAACTCCAGAAGTTTCTATAGTTTCTTCACTAATATCAGCTTTAACCGATTGTTCCAAACTTATTTGTCCATCATTAGCATAAGCATAAAAATTTAAACTATCATTTAAAGTTTCTTTATTGGAATAAGCTACAACATCCAATTTTATTAAGAAAAAATAAACAACAATTAACAATAATACAATAACTAAAAAAGAAAAACGAGCGACCATTTTTCTATATGACAAAACACGACTATTTTGATTAAAACAATTTTTTTTATCTTCTATTCTTTCACTTTCCACAAAATTACCGTCTTCATCTTTTATTTTCTCAGCCATTAATCTAAAAAATTCTTTTTTAGAATCAAGTTGTTCATTAGGTGAAAATTCACCTGATTTTTTTGTTATTTCATCTCTAATTTTTTCTTTTATTTCAATAAAATCATCGACATCTTTTTCTTCCTTTTTTTTATTAATTTTACTTGATGTTTTCTTAATGGTTTTTTTTGGTTTAATTGGAGAAGTTTTAAGAGGCATAAAATTATAACAGTCATCAAAAAAATTGACGACAAATTTAATTAAAATTTATTATATCTTAATTTATAATAACATTTTTTAATTAATTAAACAACATCAGCTAAATCACTTAATTCGTTTTTTAAAATTTCTTTTAGTTCTGAAGAATTTTTTACTTTAAATTCTGATTTTATAATTTTTTCTCCTTGAGATGTCTTTAATTTAAAGAAAACAGCCGAACCACCGGGATAAGTATTTAAAATTTCTTTTACTTTATCAAAAATTTCAGAAGACACCCCATCTTTAAAAGCGATTCCTAAAGATTTATTTACATTATTATTATTTCCGTTATTATTAAAATTACCATTAAAACGTTTTGGTATTTTAATATTCTTAAATTCTTTTATTGTTTGTTCAATATCATTCAACGATAAAGCTACGGCTTTATTAACCAATAATTTTATTTCTCCGTCCTTGTCAGAAACATTAGCATTAATTAAAATAGTTTTACCATCTTGCCAAAGTTCTAAAGTTTCTTTTAAAATTTTAGGAAAAACCAATAATTCGGTAAAACCTATGCCGTCACTTATTTTTACAAATAACATATTATCATTCTTTTTGGTAATTATTTTTTTTATAGCAGAAACTACTCCGGCCGCTAAGACATCTTGATTTTTATAATTAATTAAATCAGAAATACTTATAATATCATAACCTAATTTATCTTTAAAAGCCCGAAAAGGATGCTCAGAGATATATAAACCTAATAATTCTTTTTCCCATTTTAATTTTTCATTATCATCAATTTCAATTTGATCTTTGAGAGTTGGATAAGCAAAGACTGTTGTTTGCATTGAATCAAAAAATAGACTGACTTGAGGATTATTTTTATTTTTATTCTTTTCCTTATTAAATTCTAATAACATATCCAAATTCCCCAATAATTTACTACGATCATTAAAACAATCAAAAGCACCACATTTTATTAAACTTTCTAAAGATTTTTTATTTAAATCTTTATCAGTTACTCTTTCTAGAAAATCAAAAATATTTTGAAATCGACCGTTAGCTTTTCTTTCTTTAATTATTTCATCAACAATATGAGCTCCAACATTTTTTATGGCCTTCAAACCAAAACGAATATTTTTAACTTTTTCTCCCAAAGCAGCTATTTGATTAGTAGCTGTTCCACTGGTAATTACCGTGAAAGAAGCAAAGGATTCATTAATATCGGGAGGCATAATCTCTAATCCCATTTTACGACATTCTTCAATTTCAATAGAAATTCTATCAACATCATTTTGATCGGATGTTAATAAAGAAGCCATAAATTCGGCTGGATAATTAGCTTTTAAATAAGCAGTTTGATAACCAATGAAAGCATAACAAGCGGCATGAGATCTATTGAATCCATAACCAGCAAAAGGTTCAATAAAAGAAAATATTTTTTCTGCTAATTTTTTATCTACACCATTATTCACACAACCTCTTATAAACTTATCTTTTTGTTCGGCTAATAATTCGGGAATTTTTTTACCCATAGCCTTTCTTAAAGTATCAGCTTCACCTCTAGAAAAACCGGCTAATTCTCTAGAAATTTGCATAACCTGTTCTTGGTAAACAGCCACACCATAAGTCTTGGATAAAATACCTTCTAATTTAGGGTGTAAATAAACAGTTTTTCGTCCATGTTTACCACTTATAAAATCAGGAATCCATTCCATCGGACCGGGACGATACAAAGCAACCATAGCAATTATGTCTTCAAACTCATTTGGTTTTAAATCTTTTAAATATCTTTTCATTCCTCCCGACTCAAATTGAAATACTCCAGTAGTTTCCCCTTTTTGAAACAGATTATAGGTTTCTTTATTATCAATTGGAATATTATCAACATCCAATTCTATGCCCCTAGTATTTTTTATAATCTTCTTAGCTGATTCAATAACAGTTAAATTTTTTAAACCTAAAAAATCTATTTTTAATAAACCTAAATCTTCAACCGGATGTAAAGAATATTGAGAAACAATAGTTTTATCAGATGAAGAAGCATATTGCAAAGGAACATAATTAGTTAAAGGTTCTTTAGTTACTAATACTCCGCAAGCATGTACCGAAGAATGACGAGAAACTCCTTCTAATTTTTCAGAAAAGTCAATAATCTTTTTGGCTTGAATATCTTTTTTATATATAGTTTTAAGTTCGGAAATATTTTCCTTGGCTACTTTTAATTTACAATTCATTGGAATCATTTTAGCCAATTTATCACAATAATCATAAGGTTCATCTAAAACTCGTCCTACATCTCTTATGGCCATTCGAGCAGCCATTGTTCCAAAAGTAATAATTTGAGAAACATTATCATGACCATATTTTTCCGCTACATATTGTATAACTTCTTCTCGTCTGGTATCAGCAAAATCTAAATCAATATCAGGCATTGAAATTCTATCAGGATTTAAAAATCTTTCAAATAATAATTCATATTTAAGAGGATCTAAATTAGTTATACCACTTAAATAACAAACCAAAGAACCGGCAGCACTACCACGTCCCGGACCAACAACTATTCCATTATTTTTAGCCCAATTAACTAAATCTGATACTATCAAAAAATATGATGGCCAACCCATTTTATTTATAACTTCCAATTCATAATCTAATCTTTTTTTTACCTCCTTCATCTGTTCTTTAGAAATTGAAGCAAAACGTTTTTTAATTCCATCTTCACATAATTTACTTAAATAAGTTGATTCATCATATCCTTGTGGTACGGCAAAATATGGTAAATGAATTTCATCTAATTCTATTTCTAGATTACACATTTCGGCTATTTTAACGGTATTTTTTATAGCCTCGGGAACATCTTTAAAAGCTTCCATTAATTCTTTAGGATCACGACAAGAATAATCACCATGACCCAACATTTTTATTCTATCAGGATCATCAATTTTTTTCTTACTCTGTAGGCATAATAAAATATCTTGAGCTTCATCATCTTTTTTATCCAAATAATGAATATCATTAGTAACCACTAACGGAATATCTAATTGTTTTGAAAATATTTTTAGTTGTTTATTAACTTCTACTTGGCCTTCTAATTCTGGATGATCTTGCATCTCTAAATAAAAATTATCTTGACCAAAAAGATTATTATAAGCTAAAATTTTTTCTTTAGCTTGATCTAATCTCTTAGCTAAAATTAAAGATGGAATTTCTCCTCCCAAACAAGCCGAACAAGCTATAATTCCTTCATGATATTCTGCCAATAATTCCCAATCTATTCTGGGTTTATAGTAAAAACCTTCCAAATGAGCTTTAGAAGTTAATTTTATTAAATTTTGATAACCAATATTATTCTTGGCCAATAATAATAAATGATAATTTCTAGCATCATCTCTGGTATTTTTATCAAAACGAGAATTGGGAGCTAAATAGGTTTCCACTCCAATAATCGGTTTAATCCCAGCCTTTTTACATTTCTTGTAAAATTCAATTACACCATACATAACACCATGATCAGTTATAGCCACAGCCGGACAACCTTGTTCCTTGGTCTTAACTATAAAATCATCTATATTAGTTAAACCATCTAATAAAGAATAATGAGTGTGATTATGGAGATGCACAAAAGACATAAAAATAAATTAAATTATTTATACTATATAATAAGTTATTATCAAAAATAATTCAAATAAAAAATCGAGCACAATGTGAACTCGATTTAAATTAAATTAATAACAAATGTTAATAAAAAGAAGAAATATCATTTTTTAAATTTCCCTTTTCTTTTTTATTTTTATCACTTTTTTTGAAAGTGGTTAAAAATACCGACATAGTAATACAAAAAACTACAAGTATAACAAAAAATACAATCATAGTGGTTACCACATTTTCTATATAGATAATAAGATTATCCATTCTTTACCTCCTTTTTTAAAATTATTATTTTATTATTTTTTTTATTATATTTTTTAAATCTTCGTCCGTATAAAAATTAATTTCAATCTTTCCTCCTATAACATTTCTTTTTATTTCCACTTTAGTATTAAAATATTTTCTTAAAGAATTAATCCAATCTCCATCTTTTTCTTTAGCAGTTATTTTAGATTTTTTTGTTCCACCCGATTGTCTTATTAACTTATCGGTTTCTTTAACTGATAAATTATTAAATATTATTTTTCTAAATATTAATAATTGTTTGACTTCATTCGGTAAACCAACTAAATATTTAGCATGAGCTTCACTTATTTGTTTTTTCATTAAAGCTTTTTTTATTTCTTCTGGTAAGGATAAAAAACGTAAAACATTAGCTATAGATGATCGTGGTTTGCCCAATCTTCTTGATAAATCATCTTGAGTTAAATTAAATTCATTCATTAATTGATTATAGGCAACAGCTGATTCAATCGGATTAAGATTTTCTCTTTGTAAATTTTCTATTAAAGCCAATTCTAATTTTCTTTGTTCACTAACTTCTCTAACTATAACTGGAACTTTATCTAAATTTAATTCTATAGCACTACGTAAACGACGTTCTCCGGCTATTAATTCATAAGTACCGTCTTTTTTAGGAGTAACAATTAATGGTTGTATTATACCATATTCTTTAATTGAATTTATTAAATCATTTAACAAAATTGGATCAAATTCCCGTCGCGGTTGATAAGGATTAGCACTTATGCTATTAGGATCTATTTCAATAATATTATTTTTTTTCTCTTCAACTAAAGAATTATCTGGTTTTATATTAAAATCAGAATAATTTTTATTAATTTTTTTGGGAATAAGAGAATCTAATCCTCGACCCAAACCTTTGTTTGCCATATTTTTTTAAATAGAATTAATTATTTCCTTAGCTAAATCCTCATAAGCCTTAGCCGCTAATGATTTAGCATCATATTGTAAAATACTAGAACCATAACTTGGGGCTTCGGCTAAACGAACCGATCTTGGTATTATAGATTTAAAAACTTTATTTGGAAAATATTTATACAATTCATCTTTTACTAAAGAGGATAAACGATTTCTTTTATCAAACATAGTAATTACCACACCCAAAACTCCTAATTCCGGTTTTAAATTATTTTGAATTAAAGAAATAGTTTCCAATAATTGACCCAAACCTTCTAGAGCATAATATTCGCTTTGAATTGGGATTAAAACTTTATCAGAAGCGGTTAAGCCATTAATGGTTAATAAGCCTAAGGATGGTGGACCATCAATAATAATATAATCAAATTTATCTCTTACTTCTTTTAAAGCTGTATCTAAACGAAATTCTCTATTATCTAAATCAACTAATTCCACTGAAGCACCTGATAAGGATATGGTAGCTGGAATTACAAAATAATTATTTTGTTTAGTTTTTAAAATAACATCCATAATAGCAGAATTACCGATTAAAACATCATATATTCCTTTTTCTATTTGTCTATGATTTATACCCAAACCAGAAGTAGCATTAGCTTGAGGATCAAGATCTAATAATAAAACCCTTTTACCAAAATAAGCTAAATAGGCTCCCAAATTAACGGCTGTAGTTGTTTTACCAACTCCACCTTTTTGATTAACAACAGAAATTATTGTTCCCATACTTAAATCAGAATTAATAATTTAAACCACTTTTATTATAACTGATAATAAAAAAATCGGCAAATATATTTTATTTTGACATTTATAAAAAAATACTCTATTATCTTTATTATTAAGCCGATGTGGTGAAACTGGCAAACACGCACGACTCAAACTCGTGTGCCGCAAGGCTTGTGGGTTCAATTCCCACCATCGGCACCAAAAAATCCTTAGAATTCTAAGGATTTTTATTTTAAACTATTATTCCCCCACCCAAAACTTCATTAGAATTATAAAAAACAGCACTTTGACCAGAAGTTATAGCTCGTTGTTTTCTGGCAAAAACAACTGCAACTTTATTATTTTCTTTATCATAATCCATAATACAAGTAACCGGTTTATGACGATAACGAATAACAACCTTAGCTTTTAATGGAAACTTTAATGATTTACCATTTATCCAATTAATATTTTTAACTGTCATTTTTTTATCATATAAAATGGGATCATTAAAATTCTTAACTACATATAAAATATTATTAAGAATATCAAATTTAGCTGCATAATAAGGTCCAGTACCACCAACATCTATACCTCGTCTTTGTCCGATAGTATAAAGAGATAAACCTTGATGTTGCCCTAAAATTTTTCCTTCTGGCCATAATATTATGTTTCCCTTCTTTAATTTTATATATCTTTTTAAAAAATCATTATGATGTTTTCCGGGAATAAAACAAATTTCCTGACTATCACTTTTTTCAGCTACGGCCAAACCAGATTTTTTAGCAATTTGTCTAACTTTATTTTTCCTAATATCACTTAAAGGTAAAAGTAAACGAGATAATTGTTTTTGATCTAAGGAGTATAAAAAATATGATTGATCTTTGTTTTTATCTAAGGCTTTAAACATTTTATAATTACTACCAATTTTTTTTATTCGAGCATAATGACCAGTGGCCACATAATCAAATCCCAATGATTTAGCATATTCTATTAATCCTCCTATTTTTACTTTTTTATTACAAATAACACAAGGATTAGGTGTTCGTCCCGCCTGATATTCAGATAAAAAATTATCAACCACTTCTTTTTTAAAAATCTTAGAAAAATTATAAGTATAAAAAGGAATACCAAGATTCAAACAAACTTTTTTAGCATCATTTTGAGATTCTAAAGAACAACATTTATTATCAGCCACCTTTTTAAAATTATCTTCTATCAAAGATTCTTTCCAAAAATTTAAAAAAATCCCACTTACTTGATAACCGGCATCAATTAAAAATTTGGCAGCTACCGCCGAATCAACTCCGCCCGAAACAGCCATTAAAACTTTTTTTTTGTTCTTTATTTTCATTTATTCTTTAGAATTTAATTTATTAAAAAGATTTAAATATTTTTGAGCCGTATCCGACCAAGAAAATTTACTTATTCTTTTTTGTCCTAAAACTTTCATTTTATTTCTTAAGTTTTCATCTTTTAAAACCATTTCTAAAGCTTCGGCTAAATCTTGAGGTTTATCAGGATTCACTAAAATAGCACTATCACCTAAAATCTCCGGTAGACTAGAAACATTTCCAGCCACTACTGGTAAATTAAAATACATGGCTTCTAAAGGTGGAAAACCAAAACCTTCATAAAAAGACGGATAAGCTAAAACAGTCGCTTGTTTATAGAATAAAGGTTTTAATTCATCACTAATATAACCTATAAACTTAATATCATCTTTATACTTTGAAGATTGCCATTTATTTTTAACCTCCTTTGTTTTCCAACCCCAAGCTCCAACTAAAACTAATAAACAATTAAGTCCTTTATCTCGTAATAAATTATAAGCTGAGATTAAACCAGAAATATTTTTTCGTGGTTCAATAGTGCCAAAATATAATATGTAATCAGAATTAATTCCATATTCAGTTTTTAAATAATCGTCAGGCCATTCTTTATCATTCTTCGGATAATCAGGTAAACCAGGATAAATAACTTCAATTTTTTTTTCCGGAACTTTAAGAAGTTCAATTATATCATTTTTGGTATTTTGAGAAACAGCTACTATTTTATTATATTTATTTATGCTTTTTTTTATATTTATGGCTTGATGCCATAGATTTTTTCTAAAACTGAAAAATTCTGGATAATGTAAAAAAGATAAATCATGAATAGTTATAACACTTTTAGTTTTATTAGAGAAAGAAGAAAAATTTATATGAGGAGAATAAAAAACATCACTTTGACCGATAACTTTATCTAATTTAGGAAAATTAAATATTTTTTGAAAAAAATAATTAAAAAGTTTATTAGGATAACTAGTTTTTATAATTTCTATTTTATTATCCGATAAAATTGGTAATTCTAATGATTTAAAAGAATTATAAAAAAAAGAATAAGTATTAGACTTATCAATTTTTAATAGATTCTTTAATAAGTAAAAAGTAAAATTAGCTACTCCACTATAATTTTTATCTAATAATACTCTGGCATCTATTCCTATTTTCATATTTTTTTCTGATAAACATCGTTTATGAAATTTTTTATATTATTTTCAAAATTACTTAAAGAAAATTTTTGAGCATGTTCTCGTATTTTCTGACTATCCCAAGATTTTTTTCCACTCTTTATATCAGTATAAAATTTTTGTACAACAGCGGCCATTGACACCACATTTTGTTTATCAAAAAATAAACCAGTTTCATTTTCAATAATAATATCTAAAGCTCCTCCTTTTTTAAAGGCTATAACTGGACGACCGGAAGCCATTGATTCAACCTGTGATATTCCAAAATCCTCTTCTTGTGGATTTAAAAAAGCTAAACAATTGCTAAACATTTCCGCTTTATATTCATCATTGATTCTCCCTAAAAATTCTATATTATCATAACCTTTGGCTATTTTTTTCAAACGTTTTAAATCAACACCGTCACCAAATATTTTTAATTTATAATCCGATCCTAATTTTTTGAAAGTTTCAATGGCTAAATCAACTCTTTTATACGGAGCTAAACGACAACCGATCAAAAAATAATCTCCCAATTTTTTAGTTATAAAAAACTTATCAGTTTCTACCGGTGGGTAAATAATAACTGAATCACGATTATAATATTTTTTTATTCGTTTTTTTACTATTTGAGAATTAGCAATAAAATAATCAACCCGATCAGCCGCTAAACGATCCCATATTCTTATTTTATTCAAAACTAAAGAAGCTATTTTTTTTAAAAATTTATTATACTTCAATTCATTTATATATTGATGAGTATCACTCCATAAATAACGAGTGGGGGTATGACAATAACAAATATGAGGAGTAGAAACTGGAGTTATAACCCCCTTAGCAAAAGAACTGGTATCAGATATAACTAAATCATATTCTCTCAAATCAAAAAATTCAACGGCCGTTGGCATAAATGGTAAATACCATTGATAAAAATGAACACCTCCCGGCATTTTTTGGATAATAGAAGCGTCAATTCTTCTATTAGGATAACGACCTATGACATTTTTATCATATAATAAAGTATAAATCACGGCCTCAGGAAACATTCTAGAAAAAACTTCTAAAACCTTTTCCGCTCCCCCATCTTGAGCTAAATGATCATGAATTAAAGCTACTTTCATATTTTTTTTATTATTCGGCTTTACGATGTTTTAAAACAGCCATTGGAGTCTTAAATAAAATTGATATATCTAATAATATAGACCAATTTTCTATATAATAAACATCTAATTTAACTTCTTCTTCAAATAATAAATCACTACGACCCGAAACTTGAGCCAAACCAGTTATTCCAGGTTTTACAGTTAATGTTTTTTTATGATGTTGTTCATATTTAGCAACTTCCTCCGGTAAATGAGGTCGAGGTCCAACCAAACTCATTTTACCCATAAACACCAAAAGCAATTCAGGTAATTCATCTATACTCCAACGTCTAATAAAAGCTCCGACTCTAGTAATTCTGGGATCATCGGCTATTTTTACCATTGGACCATCTTTACGTAAATTTTTTTCAGCCAACTCTTTATATCGCATTCCGTCAGTTCCCGGAATCATTGATCTAAATTTAAAATATCTAAATGTTTTTCCTCCTTGCCCGACTCTAAAAACAGGACTACCATCATCACGACGAGAAAAGAAAATTGGACCATTAGAATCTATTTTTATTAAAATAATAGTAATAATAAAAATCGGTGATAAAATTAAAATAATAATACTGGAAATAATAATATCAAAAAATCTTTTTACTATTCTTCCCCAACCATCTAAAGTGGTTTTTTTTACTTCTATTATTGGAACTCCAGCTATTTCTGAAACCTCAGTTTTCAAAACTTTTACCTCTAATAAATCAGCGACATATTTGAAAGTTAGATGATTTTCATTGGCAAAATCATATAATCGTAAAGATTCAGTTTTACTTAGATTAGGATCACTTTGAATTATTTCATCTATTATTTTACCGGAATATTCATTTTTTTTATTAAATTCTTTTATAAACTCAGATGCTTCTTTCATCGTATCTAAAGAAAAATCTCTAACTCTTTTCACTACTTTATACCCCGAAAATCTTTTATTAAAAAATTCTTTAATCAAATTATCACCTGTTTTACTGGAACCAACCAAAATTACATTTTTAACCCCCACTCCATAAACATACAAAAATTTTCTTATCCAATATATTAATATTCGACCAATAGCGATATAAACTATGGCTAGGGCCCAAGCCGCTAAAACTATAAAACGAGAATCAAATAATTCCCTTTGAAAAAATATTAAAGCCACTACCAAAACAAAACCGGCCGAACAAGCTAAGAAAACACGATAAATTTCCTTACTTAAACGAATTTGCTTTATCTTATACAAAGAAGAAAAAGAAAAAATTAAAATCCAAAAAACAGCTATAATTAATGTTGCTCTTATATATTCCGAAAAAGGTAAATCAAAAATTACCGGACGAATACTAATAGTAAAATCAGAAAACCTTATAAAATAAGCTGAAATACCAGCTAATACTAACAAAATATAATCAAAAGGCACCAAAATCAAAGAAAAAAACAAATCAATTTTTTTCATAAATAATCCTAATATATTTAATTAAAAAATAAACCAAAAATAAGCCGGATTCTGTCCAAAGCCGAAGCTTCTGGATGGTCATTTATCTAGGTCTGACGTTACCGACAGACTCATGCGAGCTACTTTTCATCATACCAAAGTATGGTTTGCTCTTGCTCTCTGATAGGGTTTTCCAACAACTTTTGTCACCAAAAGTTTAGAATTATAGCTATAAATAACACTAATTCTCTTTTCACCTTTCCCTTGATAAACCAAGGTAGTATTGTCTCTGTGGCACTTTCCCTTTTTGACTGTCACCAGCCAAACGGTGGACGTTATCCACTATCAACTATTGAGAGTCCGGACTTTCCTCTGTATTTAAAGATAAATCAATAAATACAGTAACCATCTATTTAGTTTAATTATAATTATAGTTAATAAATTAGCTATAATTACACTAAAATATTAACAAAGAATGTCCTTTTAGTCAAATAAAAAACGATAATTTATTTCTAAACTATCGTTAAATTTTTTAATCAAAAAAATGATAAGAATTAAATGGATTTTCCATTGATATTTTTTGAAGCCCTACAAAAGCTTCTTCAAATTTTTTTATCATTTCTTTTGCCTTTTTTTCTTGTTTTCTTTTTCTTTCTTCATCTTTTCTTTTCCTTTCAACTCCTTTAACGAAAGATACTAGAAGTATCACGGATAAGACAATATACACTAAAATATTAATTAAATTTACTTGAATTAGTAAATTTAAAAAAGAAAGATAACATAGGAACATAGAAATTGCCGGAACAATATTGTATTTGTTTATACCAGCATTAAGATACTCAGAAATATTTATTCTATACTGAAAAACAATTAGAATAAAGCTATAAATAAAAAATATTGAGAAGACTAATGCTATTAATAATTCTGGAATTTCAGATAATATAAAATAATTTTCCATTTTTGATATTTTTTTTTAGATTATTATAATGAATTAATTATTAAAACCACATAATATATGGACTTAATAATTAATTCATTTAATCTTTTTTTAAAAAGAACTTATACTTAATTACAATAAGAATTATACCATATATAAATATATTTGTCAATAGATAGATATTCCCTAATAAAATAGATAGTAACTTAATTAAATTACTATCTATATTTTATTCTTTTTGTTGTTTTTATAGATATTACGAAAAAAAATTTCTTATTTTATAACTGGCATCATTTTTAGCTTTTAGTGCTTTCTCGGGGTCTTTAATTGCTAATTTTGATACAAACATATTATAAGTTCTTTCTTCTTTTATCTGCCCTGACAATTCGGTAAACTTCGCCATAATTTCTTTATTATTGGGATATTCTTTAATAACTTTATCCAATCTTTCTTTTTCATCACTAAAAATTTTATTTATTTCTTCATAAGAAAAGGATTTGCCTTCTAAACCGGATATAAATGTATTAATATTACCATTACCATTTTCCGGAAATAATTCCTTTAATTTATGTTTAAAATCATAATAAGGTATACCGAAATCACCTTCTTTTCCGTAATTGAAAGAATTTAAATTATAATTATTATTCATAAAATTAGAATATTTATCCCTTTCTTCATTATGTATGTATTCAAATCTTTTAAATTCTTCTTCGATTTTTTCTCTGGTTTCCTTTATTTTATTCAATCTGGATCCTTCCAAATACGGACAATCGTTTATACTATGCATTACGTAAGCTTTATTCCATAAAGAATATTTATCTTTTGTAAAAAGCTTTTCATTCGTATCTATTTTATTTATTTTATCAATCTGATCCGATAAATTATTTTTATACCTTGTTAAGTTGTTTTTTCTATCCTTTCCGTCAAAAAGTTTTGTTTTTAGTTCATTATTCAAATCATTTATAAGTGTAACTATATTTTCTTTAACTTCTTTCAAAATAATTTTAGCTTCTTCATTTTTGGAATCAAAATATTCTTTATCAATAATGGAATCTCTTCTGAAAACCTTATTATCTTTAACCACTATACCGTTACCGTGCAATAATCGTCTTCCTTCATTAAAAAAATTATTATTAAACACTACAAAATTTTCTTTATCAATAATATTTTTTATTAAATCTTTATTATTATTTTTTAATTCTTTCACATCAAAAACTAATTTTTCAGCATTTAAATTATCTTTAATAGTAGAGCCTTCAAAAATATCTTTATACTCAGAAAACTTTTTTTCATCTTTACTAATCTCATCTTTTTTATTATGCATTGCTTCTGTAAAAAAATTTTTAACATCTGACCATAGATCATTATTACAAATTTTTAATATCTTATCTGGGATAAATTGATAATTTAAATCTTTTTTTTCTATACTTCTAATAAAATCTTCATCTAAAAAAATTTCATTGACTCTTTCTTTGATCATTTTTTTTATAATTGGCAACAATTCTTTTCTGGTTTCAATTATCTCATCATCCAATTCCTTTAGTTTAGTTTCCGATAAATAATCTATGTGTTCTTTAATTTTGTTTAGAGTTTCTTTTCTGGGACTTAAACCATCACTATTAATCCCTCCGGTAAATTTAAGATCTTCGTTCGGCAATTCTTCTTTTATCTTAGCTTTTGTCTCCGATAAACGAGAAACTTTTTCCCTCAATTCATCGCCCAATTTTTCTCCATTCTGTCTGACGAAACCGTCTTTTCTATATTCAAAAACATCTTTAGACTCTTGATCGTCTTTTAAATCCGAAGAAGACAATAAATCTTCTACGGATTCAATGCCTATTGATAATAATTCATCTTTATTTCCCGAAAAATAGTCTTCAATTTCCCTTACCCTGTCTTTAAATTCTTTTATCTTTTTTATATCAAATCCTGAACTTGAATATAATTCTCTTAAATTAGAATATAAACTATTTAATAAATTAATTTTTTTAACTACGGATTCTTTTTCCTCAATTAACTCAGAATAGGATATTTTTTTCTGATTTATTTGTTCTTCAGATTTTTTATTCTCTATTTTTTTAGAAATATTGCCCAATTTTTCTTGTATAGACATATTTTTATTATTTAGTTTATTAACAATTTAAAATTATCACAAAAAACATAAAAAGTCAATAATTCAAAAAAAAATAAACTTATTTTTAATAAAAATCCTTTTGTTTTTGGTATAAATATTCAATTTCTTCTTCTTTTAAGGTTCCATTCCAAATACCCAATTCATCTATCATAGAATTTTCTCCCTGACTATAAATATTCAAAGAATCTATCAAAATCGGATTTAGCCAATTTTTGTTCCAATGAGCTATCAACTGTCCATCAATATATAAATTAAGACGTAAATTGTAAGCATTATAAACTAAAACATATTGATGCCAAAGATTATC
>CAYMMH010000006.1:0-15975 GCA_964391525.1 uncultured Gammaproteobacteria bacterium
CCAGAACCTAAGGCATTAAATCCTGAAGAATTATTACTTGATATATCATTTCCAGGACTACAAGTAACAGAATTTACTGTCCATGGAGATGAAGTAGACGATAAAGCTTTTAAAATATAATTAGGATTATTTCCGCATTGATGTTGAAAATTATCTGGAAGTGATAAAAAATCAAGTAAAAGATTTATTTCCACCCAGCTTGGTACATGCCATCCTCTTGGACATACACCTTGAGCACCAACAGTGGTTGTATTATTCATAGCTGCATTCCATTGATAAAGTTTTCCATATTCATCACACATACCTTCATCAAGATTATAACAACCACACCAATCGGCAGCGTCAGTAGCTACTGGTGTATTAAGAGGCCAGCTTACGGTTGTACAACCATTATCATAATTCATATTTTCAGACATCCAACATTGACTTCCAATTTGAACTGTAGAATATAATTGTTTATCCCGATCATCAATAAAATCAAATCCGCAAAGCCATTTACCAATTCCGTGATGCGAAGCGAAATTTTTACCAGCACTTATTTCTTTCACATCTGAACCTAAACAAAAAGAAATAGTATAAAAATTTTTATTATAAAAATGATATTCATAATTATTTTCTGCTATTGTACAATCACCATCAACTGGAACAGGAGCTGAAGGAATTTCTGTTAAATACATTTTAGTACCGGAATTAAGTTCATTAAGAGTTGTTGGATAAGAATTATTTTTATTATAATATTCTTCTAAAGCCATTTGCATAAGAGAAATATCGTTAACCCTTTCAACATCTCTGGATTTAGATCTATAATTTTGGATTGAAAAAACAGAAGTTGCAAGCAATAATCCTATAATAAATAGTACCAATAATAACTCCATGAAAGTAAAAGCTGATTTTATTTTATTTTTTAATACTAGCATATATTTAAAAATGATTAAGAAATTTGCCAAAAATCATTAATCATATTATTTAGTTTTGATATATTGTTATTATAAATATCAACTTTTGAATAATAAGTATTTAAAAGTTCATTATAATCTTTAACTTTAGTATTATACTCAGTAACTTTTAAACCATAATTATATGTATCATTCTCCGCTTTATATTTATTTACCTCACTTAATAAATTTTTTAATTCCGAACTTAAATTTGTTATTTGTAAATACATAAGATCTAATTGATCTTTATCTTTTTGGACAACTCTTTGTAATTCTTTTATTTCATTAATAATATTAATATTATTAGACATTCCTGTATATTCCTTACCAGTTGTTTTTTGATAAACTTCTAAATTACCCCAAGAACTTTGTCCTAAAATATTACTCCAATCTATAGTACTACTAGCCTGCCCTGAATCTATATTACCCGGAAAAATTCCTATTGGAAAATAACTAGTTGTTTCAATAAAACAATAACCGAAATCATAAGATGATTGACCAGAACAAGCCACAGCTACAGCTGAATGTTTTTTATCCGGAAAATCAAATATAGCTCCCCCATAACCCATATTTCTTAATATCAATAAAGCCAAAAAAGTTTTATCAGAACAAATTCCGGAGTTTAAATAAAGAGTTTCATAAGGAAAATTTTGAGGACTATTTTCTGTTTTAGTTTTATCATACGGAATATACTGAACAAAGGCCATAACAAATTCTAAAAATTCTGTGTCAGATAAACCATCAATATCAGCCACTCGTTTCAAGTCTCTAATTAATTTTGTAATGGAATCATCATCATTTTTTAAAGTTAAAAAAATATTATAATAACTTTCCCTGATATTATTCGGAGGGTTATCACTCGAATAGGATAAATATTTTATTGAATTTTTATAATCGTTATACCAAGAATCATAAAAAGTCTGAAATAAATAATAATTTTTATTATTATATTTCCAGGTAAATTTTATTATTTTTTCTCCTTGAACGGAAATAGGATTAGTAGTGGAATTAGTAGTAGTAGCAGTATTATTATTAATAATAATATTACCTGAGCTTATTTGGCTTAAATTATAATTAGTAATACCTAATCCAAATTTTCTCATTAAGTTGAAAGCATCAGCCGGACGGCCAAGATAATACAATTTTAAATCTAAAGGATTAACATAATAGGCCTGACCCTGAGCTTCAACTTGAAGTAATATTCGACCAGCTAAATTATTTCTAGTTTCATTTTTTAAAAATTTATTTAAATCATAATCACTAACACCTAATCCAAAAGATCTCATCAATTGAAAAGCATCAGCTGGACGACCAAGATAATATTTTTTTAAATCTAAAGGATTAACATAATAGGCCTGACCCTGAGCTTCAACTTGAAGTAATATTCGACCAGCTAATTTTTCAGACAAAGTAGCTGCTTCAACTTTTGATGCCAATAAAAAAGCCGGCATTAATAAAACGAATAAAAAAAATTTCTTACTCCAATTCATTTTTTTTGATTTTGATATCCGGATTACTATTATATTCCGGAATAACAATATTAAAATCTCTTAATTTTTTTACTTTATTTTTACTTATTTCTAAAGTTTCAACTCTTATTCCTAAAGCATAAGCTAGAGCATTAGCGGTCAAAACCCCTATTCTAAGCGAAGTAAAACTATTACCCTTATGAGCTACTTTTATTTTCTCTATTTCTTTTAAATCCAACTTGGCTGATTTTAAAAGAATTTCAATAGCTGGTAAAAGTTTTTCGGCTTGTCGACGATCGGCTATAATAGTTTTCTTTCTTATTATTTTACCGTTTTTTTCTAAAAATAATTTTATAACCTTATTGTCTGATGTATCTATAATTAAAATCATAAATGTAAATTATAATAAGATTATAACATAATAGATATTTTTTAAAAATATCCATTATTTTTTATTATTAATTGTCACTAATATTTTCTCCATTTCATTATAACTACTAGCTACCATAATTTTTGATCTAAGTTCTGAGGCGCCTGAAAAATTTTTAAAATACCAAGCTAAATGTCCTTTAAATTCACCATAAGTCTTTTCGCCTTTTTTTATTTTAGCCAATTTTAAATGATTTAAAGCAACTTTAAAAGCCATTTTTTTTCTTTCGTCTTTATTTAATAATTGATATTGTTCAGAAAAAATCCATGGTTGACCTAAGGCTCCCCGACCCAAAGCGACTCCATCAACTCCAGTTTTTTTAACTACTTCTAAGGCTTCCAATAAATTATTTATTCCCCCGTTAGCTAATATTATTCCCGAAAAATATTTTCTACTTTTTTTAATTATATTTAAATTTATAGGTCCAGAAAATAATTGATTTAGTGTTCGCCCATGAATCATTATAGCCGAAACAGGTAAATCAGAAATATTTTTTAAAAAATCTATAACATTAACCGAAAAAGATTCAGTTCTAAGTTTAATTGAAATTGGTAATTTAGTAGCCGATAAAACAGCTAAAATTATTTCTCGACTTAAATTTAAGTCGCTCATTAATTTTGCTCCAGCTCCTTGTTTTAAAACTTTTTTTACTGGGCAACCAAAATTAATATCAAAACCATCGGGTTTAATTTTTTTTTCTATAATCTTTACAGCTTTAATAAAATGATTTTTATCCGAACCAAAAAGTTGAACAATATATGGTTTTTCAATTTTAGAAAACTTTAATAATTCTAAAGTTTTATTTGAACCATGATATAAAGCTGAAACCGAAGCCATTTCACTATAAACAACATCAGCTCCGAATTTTTTACAAATTAAACGAAAAGCCGAATCTGTGTATCCGGCTAAAGGAGCTAAGGCTAAAATAGGTTTATTTTTTTTATCTTTTTTTAAATTTAACCAAAAATTTTTCATATTTTTACCGCTATACTCCGACCATCAGGTAAATCTTCTATTTTATAACCTAATTTTTCAATCTTTATCCGAACTTTATCAGCTTGCTCAAAATCTTTATTCTTTCTGGCTTCTTCCCTATTAATTAATAATTTTTTTATATCTTCTGATAAGAAAATACCATTGGCATAATTATCTACAATTTTAGAAAAATCTAAAGCCCAAATATTATCAAAATCTAATAAAGTGGCCAATTTATCTTCATTTGATAAATCAGATTTTAATATTTCAGAGATTAAAGATAATGTTTTTGGAGTATTAAAATTATCTAATAAATAATCTAAAAATTTATTTTTAAAATCAATATTAATTTCACCAATAACTTTTCCTAATTTTTTTATTTTATTATAAATAATAGTTAAGCCCTTTTGAGCTGCTTTTAAAGCTTCAAAAGTAAAATTTTGTTTTGAACGATAATTGGCTTGTAAGAAAAAATAACGTAAGGACATTGAACTAAAACCTTTATTCTCAATATCTTCTAAACTAAAAGCTGATCCCTGTGATTTGGACATTTTACCATTATTGACTAATAAATGTTCATTATGTATCCAATAATTAGATAATTTTAATCCACTTACCGATTCACTTTGAGCTATTTCATTACTATGATGGATACTAACATGTTCTATTCCTCCCATATGAATATCTATAGTATCACCTAACATTTTTCTGATCATAGCTGAACATTCTATGTGCCAACCCGGAAAACCATAACCATTTTCAACTAAGGAAGATACAAAAGGTGATGGCCAAAATTGCAAAGCATTTTTATGAACACCAGCTTTAAAAAACCATAAAGCAAAATCACAATAATTTTTCTTTTTAGGATCAGAAACGTCTCCTTGACCAGCCCCTATTTTATTTTTTTCAATTTTGCACCCTGACAAAACGCTATAATTTTTAAATTTATCTACTTCAAAATATACAGCCAAATCAGTAGCATAAGCATAACCCTTAGCTATTAATAATTGTATCATATCTATCATTTCATTAATATTTTCTGTAGCTCGAGGTTTAAATTTTGGTTCTAAAATATTTAACTTTTTAGTATCTCTTTCATAAATTTTTATAAATTTATTAGCCACCGATTCTGGACTTGCATTTTCTTTTTTGGCTGTTCTTTCCATTTTATCTTCACCTTCGTCAGCATCGGAAGTCAAATGTCCGACATCAGTATAATTTCTAACCATTGAAACATCATAATTTAAATACTTAAAAGTACGATGAATAATATCGGCACAAAAAGCACCTCGCAGATTTCCTATATGTTGAATCCAATAAACTGTGGGACCACAATAATAAAAAGAAAGATAACCAGCTTTAATCGGTTTAAATTCTTCTTTTTTTCTGTTTAAAGTGTTATATAATAATACTTTCATAATATTTTAAGATATTTTTTTCATCAATTTGGAATAAAATTCCAAATTATTTAAACTAGCCCATTTTTGTCCCAAGGATTCATCAACTTTAAATAAATGATGCAAGAAAGCTAAAGAATTTTCTCTAAGTTCAATTAAATTAGATCGGGAATTAATTGGTTTAAAATTATTGGCTAAATTTGATTTTTTTATATTTATTTCTTTATAAAAATCAATCTTTTTTACAGAATCACCTTTAAATTGATATAATTTACCGTGTCGACCTTCTCTAGTTGGAATAACACAATCAAACATATTCCAACCCATTTTATGACAACGATAGATATCGGCTGGGGTACCTATCCCTAAAGCAAACTTTATTTTATCATCTGGAATAATTTTAGCAGTAAAATCTAAAATGTCAAACAAAAACTTACCATTCTCATCAATTGGACGAGCTCCAAAACCATAACCAGCAAAAGGAATTTTTTCTCCTAAAAAAGTAGAATCAGAAATTTTCATTAAAGAATCTAAACATTTCTTTCTTAATTCTTTATTAACTCCACCTTGAATAACAGCTATTAGTTTTGGTCTTTGATCTGGTTTTAATTTCCTTTTTTTTATTTGTCTTATATATTCTTTATGACATCTATCAGCCCACTTAATAGTTCGGCTAACGGCTACTAACATCTTTTTTTCATCAAAATTATAAGGTGGACAATCATCTAAACAAACCATAAAATCAGTTCCTAGATCAAACTGAATTTGAATTGATTTTTCAGGACTTAATTCATGTTTTGAACCATTAATTGGAGATTTAAAAATAACTCCATCGTCAGTAATTTTACCCAAAGATTTATTATTATGAATTAAAGAAAAAATTTGAAAGCCACCACTATCAGATAAAAGTGGTCCCGTCCAATTTATAAATTTATGTATTCCTCCGGCTTTTTTTATAACTTTAATACCGGGTTGAAGATAAAGATGAAAAGTATTTACCACTAAAGCTGAAACACCGACTGATAATAAATCTTTCTTATCACACATTTTAATAAATCCCCTAGTAGCATCAGGCATAAAAATAGGATAATTCAAACGACCATGTAAAGTATTTATTTTATTATTTATCTTCATAAAATATTAATTTATTATTTTACTCGCCCATCACTACTAAAATTAGCAATAGAATCATCTTCTAGTTTACTAGTTTTAACTTCTGTTTTTTTATTAATAATAGCTCCAGTTTTGTCATCAACGGCGCTTAAAGAAGAACCTGGAGATAAAATTATTATCTTATTATATTCTGATTCAGTTGGTATAATACTTACATTAAAACTAACTTCTACGGTATCAATTCCGATAGGCCAACGACTAATAGTAAAAACAATTTTATTATCATTTGGATCATAATTTAAATTACCGGCAGCAACATTATAATTATTATCCCAAATAACATAATCAGGTAAATCTAACTCTACTTTAACATCTTTAAGTTCATGTAAAGAATTTTTTAAAGTCCAATAATATTTAAAAGAAGTTTTTTCACCAACTGCTGGTGGTAAAGGACCGGAACCAACTGGAATATTATCATCATCGAAGTATAATACTCTTTCCTGAATAGATAAATCGCTATTAAATTCATTTATAATAGTGTTACTGGAATTATCATTTAAATGTTCATCATCATCAGAAAAATCTTCAATATTGCCAATACTAAATTGAGCATAACTACTTATTTTTAAATCTTGACCAAATTCAATATTATTAGAATTACTAGTATTGATAGAAAATTTTATTTCTCCTCCCTCCCCCGGTTCCAAAACTTCTAAATCAGGAATCTCTTTTGATGTCCAGGAAATAGTTTTACGACTTATAGTTCCTCCATTTTCATCCTTTAAACTTTTCCAATCTAAAAAATCACTTTTTAAAACAGCCATAATAACCACATTCTTCATATCTTTATCGCCTTTATTATTATAGGTAATAACATAATTTAAAGTATCACCAAAATTTATTGGAATATCAGTTGAAGATTCATTAATGGAAATATTTAAATTTAAATCACTTTTTATCACTTCTAAAATAACTTGTTTTTCAAAAAATATAAATTCCTTTCCATTATCATCAACATATTTTAAGACCCAAGAAATATTTTCTTGATCATTTTTTCTTTCCTTTATTTTATACTTAAAATCAAAAGAAAATTGATTAGATGATGAAGCCGTAATTAAAAAATTATAATCTTCAATCTTGCTTAAAACCGTAGAACTTGAACTGGAACTTGAATTTTTATCCACAGTATTTTTAATGGAAAAAATATTATCTGGACCGGAAAATGATAAAATAAATTTATCTATTTGATTAACTGGAAAATATTTAAAATTAAGTTTTAAAGGATATTCTTCATCAACTAAAACAGTAGAATAAAAATCATTAGTAATTTGGAAAGGTAAAGATCCAATAATTATCGAATTAAGACTTTCTTTAGAAAAACCAGATGATAAACCATCAATTCCATAATTAGCTTTTACGGTTAATAAATTAATAGAACCCTCTTTATTTATTATTTTTCCACGTATTTTTATTTTACCGCTCAAATTAGGTCCTAATTTTTCTATTTTCCATAATTTATTATCAGCTGTTTCATCAATAGAGTAAACTTCGGCTAGAATAAAATTTTCAGGATAAGTAAATTCTAAAGATAAATTATTTAAATTATAGTTACTATTATTTTTATATTCAACTTCATAGAAAAAATCTTCTCCTAAACCAATTTTTTCTGGAGCACTTATATTTATTTTTAAAACCGAAGATATATCTCTATTATTTTTTACATATTTAAAAATACTAAAACCTATTCCCGCTAAAATAACTAAAAAAATAAAAAAATAAAAAAACTTTAAGAATATACTTTTTTTCTTTTTTACTTTTATAGTTTTAAAATCAGGCAACAAGCCTTTTTCATCTTCACTATATATTTCTCTTAAATTATTCTCTATTTCTTTGTCGTCTAATTTCTTTTTATTATTAGCACTTTCCTTATTTACGGAAAAATTATCATTACTTATTTTATGTTTAACAAAAATTAAATCTTCAGATTTTTCAAATTGAGATTTATTTTCATTTTTTTTCATATTAATATAATTAATTATTTTTTTATTTAAAAATAACAGTTAAATATTTATCGGTCAATAATTTTTCGGAAAATTTTATTTCATCACTTCCGGAAGCATTATTTTCAGGATAAACCCAAAAAGGTTGTAAATTTAATTCGTTATTTAAACTAAAATTAAATTGATCATTATTATTACCAGATTGTTTTTGCCAAAGTAAAGAATATTTTTTTACAATATCAACCGTTTTAAATGGATTCCGAATAGTAGTTGGTTTAGTATCAGGAAATAAAGTCTTAAAATTATACGGTAACTTATATTCTATTTCTATCATTTGTTCTTGTCCCGGATCAGTTAAAACCCAATTAGCAAAAACTGTTTTACCACTTTCTTGATAAATTTTGGTTTGACTATACAAATCAATTTCGGCTTTATTCTCACTATTTTCTAAAATTTCATTTTTTTCATAAAAATCTTCTGGTTCTTTAAAATATTTTTGATCGATTAAAGAAAAGCCTTTGGCTTCTATCAAAGTACTTCCTAAAGGAACATAAATTCTCATCCAATCAACATTTCTAACTCCAGTAAATAAATCCCCCTTTTGACCAGAATGATAACGTTTAATAATTAATTTATTTATAATAGACCCATCAGCCATTATTTTAACCGATAAAGACATATTATTATTGATAACTTTATCCGTTTTACCACCGGCAATATTAGAATTAATTACTGACAAATAATCAAATGGCGCTTTTTTAATTTCTCCGGCCCAAGAGTGATTTTCAATTTCAGTTTGTAGATTAGGATCGGAAAAATAAAGCAAAATATTTTTTTCACTTAAATTTTTTTCAGCTATTTTAGTTAATTCAATAATTAAATCTTTGTTTACACCATTAAAAATTTTATCTAATATTTCACTCATTAAATCTCCTATAATTTTTTTAGGTTCATTACGTAAAAATTTTTCTTTTTTGATCTCAGAACTATTTTCTTCAGTACTAGTGGCTACTTTTAACAAAATATCAGTAGCTAATTCTTTATCTTTATAAACTTCCGGTTGCCCAATAACTTCTACTATTTCTTGAATAATATCTTCAAAATTATTATCATCAATTATGACTCCATATTTTTCACTTAAATCTACGGGGCCAATTATTTTTAAAATATCTTCTAAAACATCAGGTGTTAAACTAATTACTCCATCAACACTTGGACCACCGCTTTTTTCATAAAACCACATTAAATTACGAGCTGACATTCTCCAATCTGGCCACCAATTAGCATCCCAAAAATACCACATAGCTTTAATTAAGTGTAAGGGTTGAGGCGATTCCATCAAAACTTTCATACCCCCCTCAGTATCATAAGAACCGCCTGAAGGTATTTCAATATTATTAATTTTACCCTTTTTTATATCAATTAAAGCATAGCTACCCACAAATCCTCCCGTTGCTCTAAGCTCAGCATTATTTTGAAACACAATTAAATAACGTTTATCGTTATCAACTCCTAATAATTCTTTTAATTCTGGAGCTACTTCTAAAAAAATATCTAAGCTTTTTTCTAAAGTGTCAGCTGTTTTTTTTATTTCATTAAATTGATTTCTATATTCTTCGGGAATAGAATTTTCCTTTATTTTTTTTAAATACTTATTGGCTTTTTTAAAATCATTTTTTGTTTTTTCAGTATAATAATAAAAATCGGAAAATTTATCGTTAGAATCATTTTCAGTAAAAACAGCAATTAAATTATTCACGGCTAAACTTAAATTATCTCCAGCTGAAGCTAAATAAATACCAATTTTAGTTATTTTCTTTGATTCCGAAGCTAATTTAATTTGATCATTTTTAGAAAAAGAAGCTAATAGCACAACAAATTCATCAATTTTATTTAACTCCTCATCTAATTTTAAGAAATTTTCTCCAGCTTTAAAAAAATTGTTTTGAGCTGAAACTAAATTTAAATCAGATATTTCTCCTCCAGCTGAAATAAAGTTTTCCAAACCAGCTATAGAATATTGTTTTAAATTATTTTGGGTTTTTTTATCAACAAATAAATTATAGTAATTATAAATTTTAAACGGTATTATTAATAATAATAAAAACAAAAAGAACCAAAGAATAGAACGACGTTTTCTGTTTTTATTTATTTTTTCTATATCATCATCCGTAAATAAAACCTGAGGAATATTTTTCTTTTTATTTAAATGATAGTGATATCTTTCCTTAAGTCTTAAATTTAAAATTTTCGGATGATATTTTTTTTTTGATTTACTAAAAAATTCTTTTATTTTTTTAAAAAAAAATTTATCCTTATTTATTTTTCTGAAAACTCCTAGTTTTATGAAAAAATCAACAATATCCCTACCCCAATCAACAAAAAAAACAAAAATAATTTTTAGAGTTTTATAAATAAAGAAAAAAAGTGGAAATAAAAAAGTTTTTCTAGCACTTTCTAGATTAATAATTTTTTTCTTAGAAATATATTTATTTTGGCCATATTCAAAATCATTTTTCTTATTAAAATCATTTGTTATTCCATTAATACTTGAATTAAAACTTTTCTTTTCTATTAATTTTTTATTTGATTTGTCTTTTGTCCTTAAATCAACAACAAAACTGGACTCAAAAGAATCTGATAAAATTTTAATTTTATGTTTCTTTATTTTCATAAACTAAGATTGCTGTAAATAAATTTGCCAAGTTTTAAAAGCACAATCCCACCAATTAAACTTTTGACAACGAATTTCTCCGGCTTTTATTAATTTTTCTCTTAAATTATTATCTTTTAATATTAAATCTAATTTATTTAAAAAATCTTTTTCATCTTTTGGATTGAAATAAAGAGCAGCCTCAGCTAATATTTCTGGCATACTACTAACATCAGAACTTAAAACAGGACATCCCTTAGCCATAGCTTCCAAGGGCGGTAAACCAAAACCTTCATATAAAGATGGAAAAACATAAACCAAAGCTTTTTTATAAAAAATTTCTAATTTATCATCCGGAACATAACCTGAAAAAATAATTGGATTATCTTGAATATTGGGAAATTCTTTTTCAACTAATTGTTTAAGATTTCTATAAAAATAATCTTCTTTACCGACTAAAACCAAACGTAAATTATTATTTTTTTTATAAACCTTACTAAAACTAGTAATTAAAAAATCTAAGTTTTTATGGGGATAAGCATTACCAACATATAATAAAAAAGGATAGTTTATATCATAATCACGTAAAACTTCGTTATTATCCAGCTTAGCTACAAATAAAGAATCTCTTCCTTTAGCTAAATTAGCCACTCCTTCATAAATTACTTCTATTTTATTTGGCCTTATTTTAAATTGTTCAATAATATCATTTTTAGTAAATTCTGAAACAGTTAAAATCTTTTTTGATTTCTTTAAAGCTCGTTTAATAATTGTTCTATAAGCTAAATTTTTTAATTCATAAAAAAAAGGATGCAAGGTTGTGGCTCTAATTGTTTTAAACTTAGTTAAAATAAGATCATGTATGGTAATAATAAATTTACAAGGAACAAAAAAAGGAATATTAAAATGAGGAAAGTGAATTAAATCCAATCTTTCTTTCCAAATATAAAAAGGCATTAACAATTGTTCTTTTAACGAATACCATTGAATATCAACTAAAACTTTTTTAACATTATTAAATTCATTTATCGATAATTCATCAAAATTATCTTTACGCAAAAAAACCACATAATCATTGTAGCTATCCATTTTTATAACATTATCGACTACTTCTTGAATATAACGACCCAATCCTTTACCGATAGGGCCATAGAAACGAGCATCGATACCTATTTTCTTTTTTCTATCATTATTCATTTTATTCTTTTAACCAAAAGGCAAATTAGACGGGGGCGTATTTTTCGTTGATTTAGAATTATTTATTTCATTAAAATCTGGTTCTTTTTCTATTTTTATATTTTCCTCATCATCTAATAATTTTGATTTTATCTTTGTTTCTTCAATTTCCCTCTTTTCCGGTTTTTTATCTTTTATACTTTCGCTTCCTCTTAAAAAATCCTCTCTAATGGAATCTAAACCTGAATTAAAGTCATCAACTGCTAAATTAGCTGGAGGTTTATATCTCTTAGAAGCTGTCTTTTGAATTAATGGAGCGTTAGCCATAGCTTCAATAGGAAAATGCCATAAAGTAGCTAATTCTTCGGTATTTAATAAAAAAGCTGTGGAACCGGCCGTACCATCTCGATTAATATAATTTGTTATAATATTATTTTTCTTTCGTAATAATTTTTTATCTTTATTAAAATAAACAGCCTTAGTCATTATATTAGAATCGGGTTTAAAACTATTCAAATCCAAAGCAGAAAATTGTTTTATAAATCCAACAAAACCATTAACTACTTTTGATTTATTCATAACTTCTTTTTTAGCAATATAGACAACACGAAGCTTGCATAAAAAACCTATTTTAGATGATTTATGTTCAATTCCTTCAATTTTTTTCTTTTGTTTAGGAGTAAGTTCCGCCATTGATAATTTTTTAAAATCATCAGCACTTTTTGAATCATCAATATCACCCCATAAACTATAAATAAATTCACTAACTTCCGAAATTAAATACATGAAAAAATCAATTATCTGATTAATAAAAGTAACCTTAGCTTTTTTACCTAAAATCTTATCAATTTCATCTTTACCATCATCTATCCAATCAAAACCAGTCGGAATAACTATTATTTGATACATTAAATTTTCACCCTTATGCAAACTACTACACAATTCCATTAATTCGGCCATAGGATCTCGAAAAACGGTTTCATCCGGACCTAAGCGATGTTCAAATTCTTCATAAGTTCTTATTGGATACATATAATGGCTAGAAAGAATAAATTCTGAACCCCAAATATCATATTCTTCATCAGGAAATTTTTTAGGAAAATCTTCACAATAATCATCAACTTCCATTATTTCAGCATCTGGATATTGAGAATAAATAGCTGACTCTACTAAATTAACAAATTGAGTTGGAGTTCTAATTAAAAATTGAGTATAGCCGTCTAAGCTAGCTACTTCAAAACTGAAAGACAATTGATACTCTCCAGCAAACCACTTATCAAAAAAGTTTTGAGTTCCATGAGCACCCGCCATATAAGCAAAAAGATTTTCTATGGCTTTGGGAGATTGAATATTACCCCTAGGAATATCAATAGCTAAAAAAGTAAATTTTATATTTTTACTCCATTTACCTCTAATATACATTAACCAAATTTGTCTAGCCGCCAATAGAAACATAATGCCTAAAACAATCCAACCAAAAGTAATAAAAAAACGCCATAACATTTCAGATGGTTCTAAACGAAAAAAATCTTGAATTGAAGTTAAATCTAATACTATATTCATAAAAAATATATAAAAATAACTTCCTATATTTTAACATATTTTTATTAAAAAAACAAAATAAAAAGACACTTTATATATTAAGTGTCTTTTTTTATATTTATACAATTTTATTTATTTTTCCAATCTTTTAAACCGTAAACTCCTCTACCAACCAATAGATAACGATCATCTAAAATTAATTCATTATGTACTGAGCCACTGTTAACTGTCTTCTTATCAAACCCAACCTCATTTATTTTTTTAGCAATATCAGAAAAATGCATTGGTTTATTCTCTTCTTTCAAAACTAAAAATATTTTATCAGCTATTCTTTTAGGCTTTATTTCGGCCCATTCATCATCACCCCATAAACCGAATTTATTAGGATTAATATCTTTAACCGCTTGCATAAATGAATAATATTGTTTATTTCTGTCTATAACATCTGCCCATTCAGGAAAGATTTCATCTTTAAATATTTCTTTTAAATTAATATTTTCTGTCTCAGAAACACGGCGACAATATTCCGGAAAAGATTTTAAATTTTTTAGCACATTAACTAAATCATCAAAAGAAAGAGTTTGTTTCAATTCTTTTAGTTTACCTTTTAAGTCATCAACTAAATTTTCTAAATAATCAACTGCTTGATCTTTTAATTTGAAAAAAGTATTAAATTTATCAGACTTATCAACTTTTTCTACATCATCTAATAATTCGGATAAAATAAAGTCTAAATAATTTTTATACAAATTCTTATCAAAATTAAAACTACCTTCTTCAGCTTTAAAATACATAACAGTCATAATATCAAGTAAAAAATCTTTTTCCATTACACCTCCATGTTCTTTCAATAATTCAGAAACAAGTTTTCTAACCGAATCTAAACGAACAGTAATATCATCAATTTTTTTAATCTTTTTTAAACTAGCTCTTTCTATTTGTCTTATTCTTTCTCTGGTTAAATTATGTAATTTACCTATTTCTTCTAAGGTTTGATAATTAATTTCTTTCAAAGCAAAACGACGAGACAAAATATCCTTTTCTCTTTCTTGTAATTTATCAAATAAAGAATTAACGATTTTAATAGCGTTAAGATTATTTAATTCTTCTGTTTTTTTATCATGCAATAAGCTTTTTAGGATATTATTTTCCATACCAATTAAATGAAATATAATATATACATTAAAACATATTTTTATTTAAAAGTCAATACCTCATAAAAAACTCTATTTTATCTAACTTTTTATTATTTTTATCAAAATTAAAGGCCTTTTTATTAATTTCAGTTCTCCGACTCTTAAATATATTTAATTGTTTTTTAAAAAAAATAAAACCATAAATATATAACAAACAAAATCTTAAAAAGGTCATTAATTTTATATCGAAAGAAAAAGGTATATTTTTAATCTTTCTTAAAATTATTAATTGGTTTAGAAGAGAATAACTACGTGATAAATTTCTATTTTTAAAAAATAATAATTTTAAAAGATTAAATTTTAATTTAGATGTTGTTCGATCATGATACATTATGGCATCTGGTATAAATATTATTTTTTCTCCAGCTAATTGCAATCTATAAGATAAATCTATATCTTCTTTATACATAAACATTTCTTCATCAAAAAATTCCAAACCATTTTCATTTTGATAAGCAACTTTAATTAATCTTGATAAATTAAATAAAGCACCAGCGCCAGAAAAACCAAAAACATCTTTATTAAAATTAAAGCCTAAACAATCTTTAATATTTTTTCCTTGATTAATATCAAAAAAATGATGATATTTGTTTATACCAATACCATAACTATCAATAATATTAGTTTTAATATTATTTTCAAAATCCCAATATAATATTTTTGGAACTAAAACAGCTAGATCTTTATTGGAAAAATAATACGACAATATTTTTTCTAAAAAAGATTCTTCCAATAAAACATCAGGATTAACAACTAAAAAAACATCACTATTATTTTTTAATGATTCATTTATCATTAAATTATATGCCTTAGCAAACCCGCAGTTTTCTTTTGATCGCCAAATTTTAAAATTCAATTTTTTTTCATTAAAAAAATTTAATAAAAAATCATTATTATCGGAAAAATAATTATCACTATTATCAAAAATTAGAAAATCAACCAATAAATTAGGATAAGAACTACAAACTTTATGAACAGATGATAATAAACTGGGAATAAAAAAAGGCAAATATTTAAAAGTATTATCGTTATAAGTTATGAATCCAATTGATAGTTTCATATTAATTATTAATTATTTTTTAGACAACG
>CAYMMH010000007.1:0-13133 GCA_964391525.1 uncultured Gammaproteobacteria bacterium
TTAATTGACATTCATGTAATTTTATAATAATATTGAAAACCAATTTCTTTAATAACTTAATAAATTTTTAAAATGATACTAGATGTAACTTTAAAAAATGAAACTTATTTTTTAAAAATTAACAAGAAATTTTTTCAGAATAAATCGGTACCAATTTTTCTTTTTCAAATTGATAACCCTTTAATGAAAAAGTATTCTTATTTAGGATTTTTCCATATTGATAATTTGTCTTTTGGTTTTGATGGATGTTTTCAAAAACAAAAAGAAGATGATAACTATATTTTATATAGATTTGATTTTCCAGAAATGAATAATCATATAGCTATTCGAAGAATGTTATTAACGGTTTACTTAAGTACCTATTATATAGTAGAAACAATGTTTTATAATAAAGAATTTTTTTCTGAAGCGATCTGGGATGATCAGTCATTTTCTTTTATTGTTTTTGATGGTAATAGGGAAATAAATGGATATTGTATTGATGGGCAGATATATCCCTGGTTTAAGAAAAAATTAGGTTCTTTGGACGATGAACAATTAGCCAGGCTTAATAAATATGTTAGTTCTGAATTAAACAGAGTATCTAAATATTTTTTTTCTAAAGAATTATCTTTTAGTCAAATTACAATTTGTAGAAATAGTTTTTTTGTTCAGGTGAATACTATAAATGGTCGTTGGTTATCGTGGAATAAAAATTCGTTTATTACTGATGAACCAGAAGAATTTAATTCACACAATATTGATTTTTGTTCTGATCAGGAATTATGTTTTGTAGCTATTATAGCTATGAATACTTGGTTCAGAGAAAATTAAATATTTAATTACCAAAACTAAAAAGGATTGATTTTATTCAACCCTTTTTTTATTAAATATTTATTTTCTCAAACTTAATTTTCTACTTAATTCTGTAATGTCTTTTTCCATTTTTACCATTCTTAATCTCATTTTAAAAATTAAATAGAATAAGAATAGAACGGCTACATAGAATATAAGGTTAATACCGGAAGAAGAGAACCCCATATTCATTACTAATTTATCTATGGGCTTTATAAAGATAATTAATAATCCGGCTATTAGCCAAAAGATTAACCAGAAAATGAACTCATTAAGATTGATGGTTTTTTTTCTCCATTGAAAAATTAATTTTAAAATGAAGAAAATAAGTATTAATAGGGCTATTATTTGTTGTATCATATTTTTATTCACTTATTTTTTTATAAAATAAATCTTTTATTATTTTAAAAGCTCCGGAAAATTTCTGTCCATATCTTCTATATATTACAGTTACTGACACTTCTTTTATTCTTAATTTATATTTATGGGCCTTAAAAAGTATTTCAGTACAATGGGCCATGCGATCATTTTCTATTTTTATTTTTTTAGCCGTAGCTACTGTCATAGCCCTAAAACCAATTTGTGGATCGCTGGTTTTTATACTAAAAAAAATACGATTGAATATTTTTGCTAAAGGCATAATGATATTTTTTTTAAAATTTGGTATTTCTGATTTTTTTTCTAAAAAACGAGAACCAAAGACAATATCATATTTTTCTTTAATTAGGGGATTGGTTAAATTAATTATTTCTTCAGCTAAAAATTGACCATCACCATCAAAATGAACAATAATGTCAGCTCCATGTTCGATAGCATATTCATTTCCGGTTTGAAGAGCTGCTCCTTGACCTAAATTTATGGGATGATGCAATACTATAACCTTATCTTGATATTCAATTTGTATTTTTTCAGCTTCTAATAGAGTAGAATCACTAGAACAATCATCAACTATAATTAAAAAATCAACATAATTTAATGCTTTTTTAACTGTAGTATTTATGTTTTGACTTTCATTCCAAGCTGGAACGATACAAAATATTTTCATAATATTATAATAATAGCATATTTTACATTATATCTAAATATGTTAAAATAAGGAAGGATTGTTAATTTAAGTTTATTATTTTTTATGGATTTTTTTATAAAGATTTATGATAGGATTTTTTTATTTTTTAGTCGTATTAAAGTGGCTTTAAAAAATTTATTTTCTTATCTTTTTATTAAGGTTTATTTTATCATCGCTTATGCCATTAATTTATTTTTGTGGGTAGCCGTTTATTTTTGTTATTCTCGTTTTAATCAAGATATAGTTATTTTTCATTATAATATTGATTTCGGTATAGATTTAATTGGGAATAAAAACTATCTTTTTTTTATTCCAATTTCAAGCTTGCTTTTTATCATAATTAATCAAATAATATTATCCAAATTTTTATCAAATAATGATTTTAAATTTTGGTCTCATTTTTTATTATCGTTTTTACTATTATTTAATATTTTTTTAATTTTTATTTTATTTACTATATATTATATTAATTTTTAATAAAAAAATATGGAATTTCAAATTGTTAGAATTTTATTTTTTTCTTCTCTAGCTTTTATTTTTACAATGTTGTGGACACCTGTTTTAACTAATTTTTTATACAAGCATAAACTAGGTAAACAAATAAGAAATTCTGGCAATACTCCCATTTTTAGTCAACTACATGCTCATAAATCCGGAACTCCTACTATGGGAGGTGTTTTAATTTGGGGAACAACTTTAATATTTATTTTATTTTTCTATGGTTTACATATTTTTTTTCCAGGAAGATTAAGTTCGTCTTTTAATTTTTTATCTCAAAAAGAAACTCTTTTACCCCTAGGAGCTTTAATTGCCTCAGCCTTAATTGGTTTATTTGATGATTGGTTAGATGTCAGAAAAAAAGGAACAACTGGTGGAGGAGGTCTTAGAATGAAACATCGTTTATTAATATATGCAATTATTGCAACCATTGGAGCTTTATGGTTTTATTTTAAACTTGATTGGACTACTATTCATATTCCTTTTTTAGGTTATATGGAAATACATTGGTGGTATATTCCGACATTTATTTTTGTTTTAGTGGCTACTTCTTTTTCCGTTAATGAAACTGATGGTTTAGATGGTTTAGCCGGAGGAACTTTATTAATAGCCTTTGCTTCTTATGCCATAATTTCCTTTGTTATGGGACGATATGATTTAACTGTTTTTTGTGCTGTAATTATTGGAGCTTTATTAGCTTTCTTATGGTTTAATATTCCACCGGCTCGTTTTTATATGGGTGATACGGGATCAATGAGTTTAGGAATAACTTTGGGGATTATAGCCATGTTAACTAATAATGTTTTTTTATTACCATTTATTGGTTTTATATTTGTAGTAGAATCAGTTTCAGTTATAGTTCAAATTTTATCTAGAAAGATAAGACATAAAAAAGTTTTTTTATCAGCTCCTATTCATCATCATTTTCAAGCCAAGGGTTGGTCAGAGAGTAAAATCGTTATGCGGTTTTGGTTAATTTCAGGAATTATGGCTGTTGTTGGTTTAATGATATTTTTTGCTGATAAAACTTTTAATTAATTTGACATGTTTAAAAGAGATAATAAAAAAAATTTTAGTTTTTCAAATTCTAATGTTAAAAAATCGGCGGTTAATAAAGAATCGGCTGTCAACAGATTGCCTTTAGATAAAACTTTATTAATTGTTATTATTATATTGGGAGTTTTTGGTTTGGTTATCTTATTTAGCGCTTCTTTAGTTTCCGGTTATTCTGATAAAAGTGACGCTTATTTTTATGTTAAAAAACAATTATGGGCTTTAATTTTTGGTTTAATCGCCATGTTTGTTTTAATTAGAATTGATTATCATATTTTTAAAAAAATTTCTTTGTTGTTTTTAATAATGTCAGTAGCTTTATTGATTTTAGTTTTTATTCCGGGTATTAGAGCTGAATATGCCACTTCTTATAGTTGGATAGTTGTTTTTGGAAAATCTTTTCAAGTAGCTGAAGCTGTAAAGCTTTTTTTAATATTTTATCTGGCGGCTTGGGTGGAAATAAAACAGGATGAGTTAAAAGTATTTTCTACTGGTTTAATGCCTTTTTTAGTGGTTATGTCTTTCGTTGGTTTTTTGTTGTTATTGCAACCTGATCTAGGAACCTTTATGTTGGTTTTTATTATCGCTTTATCAATATATTTTGTAGCCGGAGGTAATATGAAACAATTAATAGTTTTGTTTTTGGTAGCCATTATTGGATTATTTTTTATACTTAATAGGGCTGGAAATGTTGATGGAAATAATAATAATGATACTGGATTGATAAAAGATTATCAATTGACTAGAATTAAATGTTTACAAGATCCCGATTTTGACAAAGATCATTGCTATCAAGTAAATCAATCTTTAATTGCTATCGGTTCTGGTGGTTTGCTGGGAAGAGGCTTGGGTAATAGTTTACAAAAATATAATTATTTACCTGAAGTTTGGGCTGATTCTATTTTTCCAGTTATAGCTGAAGAATTAGGCTTTGTTGGTGTTCTGGTATTATTATTTATTTATTTATATTTATTTATAAAAGGAGCTTTTATAGCTAAAAGAGCTCCAGATGTTTATGGCCGATCTTTGGCTATTGGTATTTCAGTTTGGATTTTTTCTCAAGCTTTCTTAAATATTGGAGGAATGATAAATTTAATACCAATGACCGGAATTCCGTTACCTTTTATCAGCGCCGGAGGAACTTCTTTATTGATTTTATTAATTTCTTGTGGAATATTATTAAATATCGGGCAACAAGGAATAAAAAAATAATTCAAAGTTTATGGATAAAAAAAATAAAATAATATTAAGTGGAGGAGCTACGGGTGGTTCAGTGATTCCGCTTTTACAAATATATCAAGATTTAAATAATGAATTTGATTTTTTATTTGTTGGAACTTATAAAGGGTTGGAGAGAATAATGGTTGATAAAGTTAATTTGAGATATAGAGCTATTTTGAGCGGTAAATGGCGAAGATATTTTTCTTTAAAAAATATTTTGGATATTTTTTTAATATTCTTGTCTTTTTGGCAATGCTTAATTTTATTATTGCAAGAAAAACCTAAAATGATTATTAGTGCCGGTGGTTTTGTGGCTGTTCCTTTATCTTGGGTGGCTCGCATTATGAATATTCCTGTTATAATTCATCAGCAAGATGTTATTCCAGGTTTAGCTAATAAATTAATGGCTAAACTAGCTACAATTATTACTGTTACCTTTGAACAATCAAAAAAAACTTATGGAGATAAAGCTTTGCTCATAGGGAATATCGGGCCTAATTTAGAAAATCTAAAATTTAATAAAGAAGAAGTTATTAATAAGTATAAACTTAAGAATTCTTCTTTACCTTTAATTGTTATTATTGGTGGCGGAACGGGATCTTTATTTTTAAATAAATTAGTTAATGAATCTTTAAATGAATTATTAACAATAGCTAAGGTTATTCATATTAGTGGATCGGCTGATAGAGATGTTAATTTTTCAGATTATGAAGGAAAAGAAAATTATTTTAAGATAGAATTTATTGATCATAATGATTTATTAACCCTATTTTCCTTGGCTGATATCGTAGTATCACGTTGTGGTTTGGCTACATTAACAGAATTATCTTTTTTAAAAAAAGTTGCTGTTTTAATTCCAATGCCTGATTCTCATCAGGAATTTAATGCTCTTGAGTTTGGAAAGAGAGAAGCAGCTATTATTTTTGATCAAAAAAATTTAAAAGTTGAAGACTTTATTAAAGAGATAAAAGAAATATTAACTAATGAGGATTTAAGAAAAAAATTAAGTAATAATATTTCTTCGGTTATAAAAAACGGAAATCAAGCTATGATTGATTTAATTAAGAAAATAATATGAAGATAAGCGATTTTAAAACTATTTATATGGTTGGAATAAAAGGAGTCGGTATGGCTATGTTAGCTCAATTTTTGCATGGTAATGGTTTTCAAGTTAGTGGCTCTGATATTAGTGATAAGTTTTTAACTGAAAAAAGTTTAATTAAAGCTAAAATAAAAGTTAAGCAGGGATTTTCTTTAAAAAATTTTCCGAATAAAATTGATTTGGTAATTTATTCTTCGGCTTATAATTTTAAAGATAATATAGAGTTAAAATATTTAAAAGATAAGAATATTCCTTTTTTAACTTATGCTGAAGCTTTAGGTTTATTATTTGATAATCATTTTGGTATTTCTGTTTGTGGCAGTCATGGCAAAACTACAGTTACTTCATGGTTGGGTTATGTTCTTAAAAAAAGTGGTTTAGATCCCAGTGTTTTAAATGGCTCCTATGTTAAACAATTTAAGGGAAGTGCTTTAATAGGAAAATCAAAATATTTTGTAGCTGAATCAGATGAATATCAAAATAAATTACGTTTTTTTAACCCTAAAGGTGTTATACTGAATAATATTGATTATGATCATCCGGATTATTTTAAAACTCCCGCTGAATATTTTAAAGTTTTTTTAGAGTTTGTAAAAAAAATACCAAAAAGTGGTTGGTTAGTGGTCAATATAGAAGACAAATTGGTTTTAAAGGCAACTCGAGATTGCCAAGCTGATGTTATAGCTTATTTTGTTAAGGATGATAACAAAACAATGATTGTCCCAAATAATTTTAAGAAAATCTATTATGCTACTAACATAGAAGTAAATAGTAAATATCAATCTTTTGATTTATTTTGTGGTTCTAAAAAAATTGATCGATTTAAGATTTCTTTACCGGGTCGTCATAATATTTCCAATTCTTTGGCGGTAATAGCCGCTTCTTTACGACTGGGTTTATCAATTAACAAAATTAAAAAAAATTTATTCACTTTTTTAGGTCCGGCTCAGCGTTTTGATGTTTTAGGAAAGTATAGAGGAGCTGTTATTATTAATGATTATGCTCATCATCCTAGTGAGATAAAAGCTTTGTTACAGGCCGTTAAACAACGTTATTCTAATAAGAGAATAGTTACTATTTTTCATCCTCATACTTTTAGTCGAACGGAAGCTTTAATTAATAATTTTGCTAAAAGTTTTGTTTTAAGTGATAATTTATATATAGTAGAAATATATTCTTCAGCTCGAGAGAAAAAGGGTAATATATCTAGTATTGATTTAATTAAAAAAATTAGGCAATATAACTCTACTATTAATAAAAAACAAAATATCGGTTTTTTAAAAAATTTGAATTCAATTGATAAAGAAATACCTGATAAAATAAAAAAGGATGATGTTGTTTTATTATTAGGAGCGGGAGATATTTTTAGAGTCGGATATAAATGGTTAAAGATAAAAGTTTAATTTTTTAATATGGATATAGTTATTAAAACTAATGTAAAATTATCTGATTATTCTACTTTTAAAATAGGTGCCTTAGCTAAGTTTTTTGTAATAGTAACAAGTGAACAAGAATTAGAAATGGCCTTGAAGTGGGCTCGTAAAAAAAGAAAAAGGGTTTTTATTTTAGGGGGAGGATCTAATACTTTATTTTCTGATCGTAATTTTTCAGGTTTAGTTATAAAAAACGAAATAAAGGGAATGGAAGTTGTTGGTGAAAATGAAAATAATGTTATTATCAAATCGTATAGTGGAGAAATTTGGTCAAAATTGGTTAATTTTACTATTGAAAGAAATTTATATGGATTAGAGAATACTTTTTATATCCCCGGTACAGTAGGAGCAGCTCCCATTCAAAATATCGGAGCTTATGGAATGGAAATAAAAGATTCTTTTTATAATTTAGCAGCTATAGAAATAAAAACAGGTAAAATAAAATATTTTAATTTAAAAGATTGTGATTTTTCTTATCGTCATAGCATCTTTAAAGGAAAATTAAAAGAACAATATTTTATTTTATGGGTGGAATTTAAATTAAGTAAAACAAAAAAAATAAATTTAAGTTATCCCGGCATTAAGAATGTTCTAATTGAAAAAAATATAGAAGATCCAACTTTAAAACAAATATCAGAAATTATATTTAAAATTAGAGAAGAGAAATTGCCCAATCCGGCGGTATTAGCTAATGTCGGTTCATTTTTTAAAAATCCAATCATTACTCGTGATACTTTTGAAATCTTAAAAGAAAAATTTTCTGATATAAAATATTTTCAAGAAGAAAATGGAATTAAGATTCCAGCGGCTTGGTTAATTGAACAATGTGGTTTAAAAGGAAAACGCTTAGGTCCGGTAGGAGTTTATGAAAAACAAGCTCTAATCATAGTAAATTATGGTGGAGCTAAACAACGGGATGTTTTAAATTTAGTTAAAATGATAAAGAATGAAGTAAAAAATAAGTTCAATATCAATTTAGAAACAGAGGTTAATATTTTATAATTTAAATAATATGGATTCTAACACTATTCGAAAAAAATATTTAGATTTTTTTGCCAAAAAACAACATCAAATTATTTCCAGTGCTTCTTTGATTCCAGAAAATGATTCTAGTTTACTTTTTGTTAATGCTGGAATGTCACCCTTAGTTCCTTATTTATTAGGAGAAAAACATCCGGCCGGTAAGCGTTTGGTTAATAGTCAAAAATGTTTTCGTTCTGAAGATATAGATGATATTGGTGATGGTCGCCACAATACTTTTTTTGAAATGTTAGGTAATTGGAGTTTAGGTGATTATTTTAAAAAAGAACAATTAAATTGGTGGTTTGAATTTTTAGTTGAAGAATTAGGTTTGGATATTAATCGTCTTTACCAATCAGTTTATATGGGTGATGGGCAAAAAATAAATAAAGATGAAGAATCCATTTCTATTTTAAAAGATGTATATAGAAAATATGGAGTAGAAGCTGAAGAAGGGCCGGAAACTATGGGCCAAGGTGAATTAGGTTCAGAAAAGCAAATTGATTTTTCTCGACAAAGAATTTTTGCTTATCAAGATAAAAATTGGTGGAAACGAGGTGAGGCTATAGGTGAATTAGGTGGTCCGGATAGTGAAACTTTTTATGATACTGGTCGTCCCCATGATTTAAAGTTTGGTCCTCACTGTCATATTAATTGTGATTGTGGTCGTTTCGTAGAGATAGGCAATTCAGTTTTTATGCAGTATAAAAAAACTGAATTAGGTTGGGAGGAATTGAAAAATAAAAACGTTGATTTTGGTGGCGGATTAGAAAGGATTTGTATGGCTATGGGAAATTTTAATAATATTTTTGAAATAGACTCCTTACGCGGTCTAATAATAAAAATTGAAGAATTATCAGGATTAAAATATGATAATAATAAAAAATATTTTGAGATTATAGCCGATCATATTAAATCAGCCGTTTTCTTATTAGGCGATGATAAAAGATTAAGTCCATCTAATACTGATCAAGGATATATAATTAGACGTTTAATAAGACGGGCTTTAAGATCGGGACGACAATTAGGTATAAAACAAGAAAAATGGATGGGTATTATAGCTAAAACAGTTATAGATTTTTATAAACAAAATTATGATGAATTAAATCGTAATTCTGAATTTATTATTAATAGTTTAAGTGAAGAAGAATTGAAATTCAGCAAAATGATAGGACGAGGAGAAAAGATTTTAAATTCTTTAGCTGAATCAAAAAATGAAATTAATGGATTAATCGCTTTTAATCTTTTTCAAACTCATGGTTATCCCTTAGAAATGACTGAGGAGATAATAGAAGAGAAGGGAATAAAAAAATCATCAATGTTTACGGAAGAATACAATCAAGAGTTTCGTAAACATCAAGCTTTATCAAAAACAGCCAGTGCCGGAAAATTTAAAGGAGGATTAGCCGATCAAAGTCAGGCCACAACTCAATTACATACGGTTTGTCATTTATTGTTAGCATCTTTACAGAAAGTATTGGGACCTCAAGTTAATCAACGAGGAAGTAATATAACCGCTGAGAGATTACGTTTTGATTTTTCTTATTCTGAAAAAATGACCGAAGAAGAAAAAAAACAAGTGGAAGACTTAATTAATGGAGCTATAAATAAAAAATATGATGTTAAATGCGAAGAAATGACTTTAGAAGAGGCTCAAAAATATGGAGCTAATGGTGTTTTTACTAGTAAATATGGAGATAAAGTTAAAGTATATACTATAGGTAATTTTTCTCAAAATTCACCAGAAATATTTTCTAAAGAGATTTGTGGTGGTCCTCATATTCAAAATCTTGGAGAATTAGGTGCTTTTAAGATACAAAAAGAGGAAAGTTCTAGTTTTGGAGTTAGAAGAATTAAAGCTATAATAGGTCCTCTTGACAATAGCATTAAATAAATATATAATTATCTCATAATATTTAAAAATATTAATTTTTTGTATTTTTAGAAAATTTTGATAAAGATATTTATCTCTATCAAGTTTTTTTTGTGTTAATGACAAACGAAGAAAATTCTATAATTGACTCTAAAGATTTTATCGAGTTAAAAGGCGAAGTTTTAGAATTGATGCCATCGGCTAATTTTAAAATAAAGCTGGAAAATGGTCATGAAATTTTAGGTCATTTATCAGGTAAAATGAGAATGAATAAAATTAGACTTTTACCTGGAGATAAGGTTAAAGTTCAAATGAGTCCTTATGATTTAAGTAAGGGTCGAATAACTTTCCGCCTTTAAAGTTTTGTTTATTTCTCTAATTTAAAAAACAGTTTAAAATTAGTTTTAGGCTGTTTAAAATATTTATGAAAGTTAGATCTAGTGCTAAAAAAATTTGTAAAGATTGTAAAATAGTTCGTCGTAAAGGACGGGTTTACGTTATTTGTGCTAACCCTAAACACAAACAAAGACAGGGTTAATTATTTTTTTATATAAATTATTTAAATAAAATTATGATGGTAAGAATATCAGGAGTAACAATTCCAAGTGATAAAAAAATCGGAGTAGCTTTAACCTATATTTATGGGATTGGTCCAAAATTTTCAAAAGATATTTTAGCTTTAGCAAAAATAAGTCCGGATATAAGAGTTAAGGATTTAAAAGAATCGGAAGCTAATGTTTTGCGTGATGTTATTGAAAAAAAATATATTACCGAAGGCGATTTGCGTCGAGAAGTAGCCAGTAATATAAAAAGGTTTAAAGAAATAGGTTGCCGTAAAGGTTTTTGCCACAGTAAACATTTACCAGTTCATGGGCAAAGAACAAAAACCAACAATCGTACCGTAAGAGGAAATCATCGAGCAACTATGGGATCTGGAAAGAGCAAAGCTGCTAGTCAAAAAACATAATTTAAGTGTCTATTAAAATATTAAAGATTACAATATGACCGAAGAAAAAAAAGAAACAATAAATTCTGAAACATTAATCGCTAAAGATAAAAATAAAGATTCTTTAGATGATGATATTGTTAGCCCAAATACTTCTAATGATGAAGATTTTGATTCTTCTGATGATATATTTGCTGATGATGATATAAAGGAAGAAAATAAAAATGAAATTGAAGATTTACCGGAAGAAATAAAACAAAAATTGGAAAAAAATAAACAAGCTAGAAGTAAGAAGAAGTTAATCAAGAAAAAAAAGAAAAAAGAAAATATTAGAATAAAATCAGGTAATGCCTATATTAGTGCTACTTATAATAATACTATAATTTCTTTAACTGATAGAAATGGCAATGTTATTTCTTGGGCTAGCGCTGGTATGGCCGGTTTTAAGGGGGCTAAAAAAGCTACTCCTTATGCTGCTCAAATAATTACTAAAATAGCTGTTTTAAAAGCTCGTGAAGAATATGGTTTAGAAGAAGTTAAGGTTTTTGTAGCTGGTGTTGGTACCGGTAGAGAAGCCGCCATTAGAGCTTTAAATGCTAATGGCTTAGAAATAGCTAGCATAAAAGATACCACTGGAGTTCCTCATAATGGTTGTCGACCTAAGAAACCTCGTCGAGTTTAATCTATTAAATAAAAATATATATGGGAAAAGAATTAGATTCAAAATGTAAACAATGCCGTCGCATAGGAGAAAAAATGTTTTTAAAAGGAGAACGTTGTTCTTCGACTAAATGTGCTATGGTTAAAAGAAATTATCCACCCGGTTTTCATGGACCTAAAGGTAAAAAAAGATCAAGCGATTACGGTTTGCAATTAAATGAAAAACAAAAAGCTAGAAAGATGTATGGATTATCCGAAAAACAATTTGTTCTATCTTTTAATAAAATTCAAAAAAAAGGTGGGGATGTTGGAAATAATTTCTTAAAATTATTGGAAATGCGTTTGGATAATGTTATTTATCGTTCTGGCATGGCTTCTTCTAGAACTCAGGCTAGACAATTAGTAAATCATGGTCATTTTTCCATAAATGATAGAACTGTTGATATTCCTTCTTATCAGGTTAAAAGTGGGCAAGTTATAAAAGTTAAAAAAAGTTCTAAACAAAATAAACATTTTAGAGATTTACCAGAAAGATTAAAAAATTTGGCTCCCGAACAAAAAAGTTGGTTAAATTTAGATATAAAAGATTTATCATTAAAAATTTTACACGAACCTCAACAAAAGGATTTGCCTTCCAATATTAAGACTTATATGATAATTGAATTCTATTCAAAATAATAATTTTTATTAAATAATTTTATTAATTAAAAAAATAATATGGAAAAAATAGCCTTGCCAAAAAAAATTGAATTTAAACAAGAAGGTAATCTTAATGAAGGTTTGGTTGTTGTTGAACCATTATATCCCGGTTATGGACATACTATTGGTAATGCTTTACGTCGAGTATTATTGTCGTCTTTACCAGGTTCAGCTGTGGTGGGAGTTAAAATAAAGGGAGCTAAACATGAGTTTATGGCTTTGTCGGGAATTAAGGAAGATGTTTTAGATATAATTTTAAATTTAAAAAAGTTGAAATTAAAAATTTTAAGTGATACTGATGAAATAATAAAATTAGAATTAAATGTTCAGGGCAAAAAAGTTGTAAGCGCTAAAGATATTAAAAAGGATAGCCAAGTGGAAATTATTAATCCCGAATTAGTTTTGGCTACTATAACTGATCCGGTTGGTGGTTTTAGTATGGAAATTCATGTAGCTAATGGTCGAGGATATTCTTTATCAGAAGTTAATAAAAAAGAAGGAAAAGAAATTGATTATATGGAAATAGATTCTATTTATACTCCAATAACAGGCGTTGATTATAAAGTTGAAAATGTTCGTGTCGGTAAAATGACTAATTGGGATAAATTGATATTAGATATAAAAACTGATGGAACAATATCAATTAAAGAAGCTGTTGAACAATCTGTTAAAATTTTAATTGATCAATTTAATTCTTTTATTAATTTAGATTCTAAAAAAGAAGAGAA
>CAYMMH010000007.1:13233-15888 GCA_964391525.1 uncultured Gammaproteobacteria bacterium
GGTAGTGAAAGAAGAAGAATTGGAAGATGAACCTAAACCAAAAAAGAAATCAACTAAAGCTGTTAAAGAAAAAAAATAAGGATATTAATTAAATAAATTATATGAGACATAAGAATAAAGTAAAAATTTTAGACAGAGAGAAAGCTCCACGAGAGTTAATGCTTAGAAATTTAGCTTCTAGTATTATTATATATGAAAAAGTTAAAACCACCAAAGCTAAAGCCAAAACAGTTAAACCTTTAGTTGAAAAAGTTATAACTGTTGCTAAAAAAGGAGATTTAACTGCTCGTCGAAGTTTATTAAAGGTTATTTTACAGCCTAAGGCTGTTCAAAAACTAATAGAAATTTTAGGTGAAAGATATAAAGATCGTAATGGTGGATATTGTCGAATAATTAAACTTGGTAATAGACAGGGTGATGGTGCCGAAATGGTTCAAATAGAATTAGTTTAATAATATTAAATAAATATATATATGAAAAATGTTGAAAGAAAAATCCATAAAATAGATGCCACTGATCAAACTATTGGTCGTTTAGCAACTAAGATAGCTAATATTTTAAGGGGAAAAAACAAACCAGAATTTGAACCCCATTTAGATTTAGGAGATATTGTAGAAGTTATTAATATAACCAAAGTAAAATTTACCGGAAAGAAATTAGACCAAAAGAAATATTTTAGATTTACCGGTTATATAGGTGGTTTAAAAGATAAAAAAATGAAAGATGTTTTTAATTCTAATCCCGGAGATGTTTTATATCGTGCTGTAAAAGAAATGTTATCTCCAACTAAAATGCGTAATGATTTAATGAAAAGATTAATTATTAGATAATAAATAATTAAATGATTCAATTTTTATTAATCGTTTAATTGATTATAAATAAAATGAGCGAAATTAAAAAAACTAAAAAAATTACTTCCAAGAAAGAGGTAGTAAAAAAGAAAGTAGAAAAAAAAGAAGTTAAAGAAAATTTAACTATTGAAAAAAATAAAAAAACAGTTACAACTGATAAGTTTATTAGTGCTATTGGTCGTCGTAAAACTGCCGTAGCTCAAGTTAGAATGTTTGAAAAAGGTGAAGGGAAGATAGAAATCAACGGAGTTTTATCTGAAAATTATTTTAAAAAAGAAGAAGATTTGAATATTATTTTACAACCTCTTAAAATTGTTTCTAAAATTAAAGATTTTAATTTTTCAGTTTTAGTTAAAGGTGGTGGTTATTCAGGACAGTTAGAAGCTATTAGACATGGTATAGCTAGAGTTTTAGTTAAATATGATCCCGAACTTAAAGTCATGTTAAAAACTAGCGGATACATTACTAGAGATCCTCGTCAAAAGGAAAGAAAAAAACCTGGTTTAAAGAAAGCTAGAAAAGCTCCACAATGGTCAAAGCGTTAAAGATAAATATCTCTATAGATTACATATTAAAAAATCCGCTAAATATAACGGGTTTTTTGTTATTCACTTATAATCAAGTATATTAAAAAAGACGTGAATTTATTCCAGAATTAGTATAAATTCACGCATAATTGACATTTATACGTGAATTTGATATAATAGAGATATAAATTAATATAAATTTATGTCAAATATTAATTACAAAAAAAGAATTAATGATTTAAAAAAACAATACGATTCTTTAAAAATTGGCAAAGAATCTCTTTTAGATATTATTTTTGAATCTGAATTACCGGAATCAGTTTATAATTCTAATGCAATTGAAAATTCAACCTTAACTATTTCAGAAACTGAAAAAATACTTTTAAATTTAGAGATGTCTCGCAATGTTTCTACAAGAGAAGTTTTTGAAGCTAAGAATTTAGCTCAAGTTTTTGAGTATATAAAAAAGAAAATTAGTACTAATAGTATTAATAAAGATTTAATTCTTTTATTACATAAAATGTTAATTGATAATATTGATTCAGAAATTGCTGGTAAATTTAGACAAAAAGGACAATATGTTAGAGTTGGGACATATATAGCGCCAGCTCCAGAACATGTAGAGTTAATGATTGATAATATTTTACTTGAATATTCCAGTAATCATAATGATTATTTTTTAGATAAAATCTCCAAATTTCATGTTGAGTTTGAAAACATTCATCCTTTTTGTGATGGTAATGGTCGTATTGGACGAGTATTAATTAATTATCAATTGATGCAATTAGGATTTCCATTTATAATTATTCGTGATAAAGAAAAACGTATTTATTATAATTCGTTTGCTGAATATCGTGATAGTAAAAAAAATAAAACTAAAGGCATCGAAAGAATTCTATATTTAGCTTTACTTGAATCTCTTCATAAAAGAATTACTTATTTAAAAGGTGAGACAATTATTAGACTTTCTGAATATGTAGATAAGATTGGTGAAAAAAAGTCAGTTTTACTTAATAAAGCTAAAAGACAAAGTATTCCAGCTTTTAGAGAAAAAGGAGTTTGGAAAATAGGAAAAGATTTTAAGGAATAAAGATTATATTTATATATGGAACTAACCAAACAACAACCAAACAACAATAACCACAACCAACCCGCCTTCACCCTCATCGAACTATTGGTAGTAATAGCCATTATTGGCATATTAACCGCCCTAGCCGTAGTTTCTCTCCAGAATTCTCGTCGTAGTGCCCGAGACGCTAAAAGACTATCAGATGTTA
>CAYMMH010000008.1:0-13752 GCA_964391525.1 uncultured Gammaproteobacteria bacterium
TTTTAAAATTTGTAATAATATATTTTTGTGTTTAGCATAATTTACAGTCATACATTTGAATTTTTAAAAAATTTAAAATACTTATTAACTCTTTTTTCCATTTTTTTATTTTGATATATCGGTAAAATTTGAAAAACTTTGTCCCAATCCAAAACACTTAAATTATCAAAATGATAATCTTTGCTGACATAAATTCTATCCAAAAAAGCTCGTTCTTTAGTAGCTACAGCAATACCTTTTTCATGTTCAATACCCAAGATATTACTTAAAACATAATCTTTCATACGTATAAAAGATATTTTTTGATCATCTATATTAATTTCTCTAGTAATATATGATGCCACAAAAATACTATCATATTTTTGAAAATTTATACCTGATCGAGTCAAAACTGTTTCAAAACTGATATAAGAAGGGGTATAAACTCTAGTGGCTAATTCAAAACTATCGTAATTCTCATCTTTTGCATAAAAACCACGACGTAATCTTATTAATTTTCCAGATCTAGCATACTTATTTAATCGTAATGATACTTTTTGTTCTCGTCCTTCTTTCCATAATAAAGCAACATCTTTTACAGAAAAGACAGTTTTGGGTGATCTTAATAAAATATCCAAATATTCTCCTTTTGTTGGTTTTTTATCCATATATTTACTGTTATATACCTTAAAGGTATTTTGTAGTTTAATTATATACTATTATAAATATAAATGCAAGAGGGTGTATTATAAAGATTAAATAGAAATGTCATAGTAGCGAAATTAAAAAAAGATAGATTAAACATCTATCTTTTTGTTTGTAATGGTTTAAAAAACATTATTTTCGTAGCAACAGAATGAATATTCGTCAATCCAGTTTTTCTGGTTCTTCCAAAAATACGTTTCCAGGAAGGTTAAAATCTCATTAGGAGTCATGTTTCCGAATAGCTTATGATATCTTTCGTGAAAATAAACTGTAATATTAGTTTTGTTTTCTTCAATATCAAAACCATCACGATTAAGAGGAATAATATAATGATTCATTATAGAATCTTCTCTTCCATTTCTCCTCCTCCTTCTTGTTTTTTTGTTTTTGCTTTTTAGAAAACTTTTGTGACTATCAAATAAATATTCATCTACAAAATTTTTGTGACGATAAAATGAATATTCGTTTATCCATTTTTTTTGGTTTTTCCAAAAATAGGTTTCTAAAAAAGCTAAAATTTCATCAGGAATCATGTTTCCGAATAGTTCATGATATCTTTGATGAAAAAAAACAATGACATAAGCCTTATTTTTTTCCAAATCAAGACCATTACGGCTAAGCGGGATAATATGATGATCCGTTACGGAATCTTCTTTTTTATTCCCTTTGTTTACTTTTTTTACCTCATTTTTAATTTTTAAAGAATTTTTGTTTAATACCATTTAAAAAAATTTAAATTGTGAGCCGTTGACCGGGATTGAACCGGTGACCTTTTCCTTACCATGGAAATGCTCTACCAGCTGAGCTACAACGGCTAAAATATTATTCTAAATCATTGATTTTTTCTTCCCATTCTAAAATGTTATTATTATCCGGATTGATTTCTTTTATTTTATCTAAATATTTAAGAGCTAAATATTTTTCTTTTTTTATTATACATAAATCTAGCATTAAATCAAGGTAACGAGGATTATTTGGATCAATTTCTAAAGATTTTAATAAGTTATCTTTAGCCCCATTTAAATCGTCTAATTCTTTATTTATTAAAGCCAAAGAATAATTCAGATTAGACACTTCATTGCTAGAAACTTTTTTTGGAAAAACTTCAGCTAACTTATTAGCGTATAATAAAGTTTGTTTGGCTTCCTGCCATTTTTCTTCCGATTGATAAACTTCTCCTAATTTAAAAAAAGCTGAAAAGTTTTTATCATCTAAACTTATAATATCAATCAATTTTTTCTCAGCTTCTTCCCAATTTTCATTTTTTAATAATTCTTCAACCTGAGAGAATAATACTTTATTTTTTTCATCCAAACTGGCATTAAACAAATATTCTTCTTCTTGTATTTTTTGATTTTTTTTCTGTAAATCAAGCAATTTAGATTGAAAAAAATTATAAATCCTATCTGAAAGATTTATTATTTTTTTTGATAATTTATTAAAAAAAGAAAATTTTCTATTTATTCTATTTTTTATAAGTTTCTCTTTAACTTGTCGTTCTTTTTCCTCTGGAATATTATCAGCATCTAAAACGGCTAGAGCTGGAAAATGTCTAATAATTATTATAATAATAGCTATGGCCGCTAATGAAATTATTATTATAAAAGTTAAGTTACTCATATTTAAAAATTATTAACAATATTTAAAAAATCACTGGCCTTTAAACTGGTTCCTCCGATAAGTAAACCGGAAATATCTGGACAATTTTTAAAATTAGAAAAATTATTTATATTAACACTACCTCCGTAAACAATACCAAGTTCTTTTGGTAAATTATTATGACAAATTTTTTCTACTAAACTTTTTATTTTTTTATGGATAGCAATAGCATCGGCTACAGTAATTATTCTACCGGTACCAATAGCCCAAACTGGTTCATAGGCTATGATTATTTTTTTATTTGATAATTTTTTTATTTTAGAAAAAGCTGTTTTTATTTGTTTTTCTAAAATTAATAAAGTTTTACCCGATCTTTTTTGTCCTAAAGTTTCACCAATACATAAAATTGGAGTTATACCACTGTTCTCTAAAACATTTTTCATCTTATTAGCTACCATCTCATCATCAAAAAAATATTGTCGTCTTTCGCTATGACCTATTAAGATATAGGAACAATTTAATTGTTTTAAAGATTCTAAAGAAACTTCACCAGTATAAGCTCCTAAATTATTACCAGCCACATCTTGAGATCCTAATACTAATGGTTTTTTAATAATTTGAGAAATAGATGACAGGGCAGAAAAATCAGGTAAGACAACAACTTCATTTTTAATTCTTTTCCCCTTCAAACTATGGACTATTTTCTTACTCAAAATAATGGAATCTTTATAATTTAAATTCATTTTCCAATTTCCAATAATTATTTTCTTTGATATATTTTTCATACAATAAAATTAATTATTTTATATTTTTAGCCCATTTAATAGTCAAATCTATACCCGTATTTAAATCAACCTTTGGTTCCCATTTTAAAATTGATTTGGCCTTAGAATAATCCAAACAACTACTACGTTCTTCACCAACTTTAGCCGGTAAATATTCTAATTTCATTTTTGATCCATCAGCTGATTCAATAGCAAAAATAATATCTAATAAATTTTTCTCTACTCCAGTGCCGATATTAAATTCACCTTGAATATCATTATCTAATCCGGAAATAAAAGCTCTAATTACATCATCAACAAAAATATAATCCCGAGTTTGAAAACCATCACCATAAATATAGCTAACATTATTATTAACTATATTGTTTATGAAAATAGAAACAACTCCGGCCTCTCCCCCCTTATATTGTCGTGGACCATAAACATTAGCTAAACGAAAAGCAATATAGGGTTGACCATAAACTTTATGATAATAATTAAGATATTTTTCAAAACTTAATTTATTTATTCCATAAGGAGAAACCGGATAAGTTGGATAAGTTTCAGATGTTGGAATTTTTTCTGGAAAACCATAAATAGCTCCCCCCGAAGAAGCAAACATAATTTTCTTCACTTTATTATCATAACAATTTTTTAATATATTCAAAGCTCCAATGATATTTATTTGATTATCTAAAATTGGATCATCAACTGAACGACGAACATCTATTTGAGCCGCTAAATGATAGACATAATCAAATTTCTCTTTTAAAAAAATATCATTAACTTTTTTTTCGTCATTAATATCAACCTCATAAAACTTAGCTTTGACATTTAAATATTCTTTTTTACCGCTAAATAAATTATCAATAACAACAACTTCATGACCCAAATCTATTAATTTGTCCATTAAAGTCGATCCTATAAACCCGGCTCCTCCGGTTATGAGTATTTTAGACATAAATAAAATGTTTAAATTATAAGTATATAGAAATTATACTATAAACTAATTAAATTAACAAATTATTTATTGAAGATATTTAATAAAAAATAATAAAAAATACTATAAAAACAGCCTTTTTTTGTTAATATTTTCTTTGACTTTAAAATAAAAAATTGTTATAATGTTACTAGATAGATGCTTTAAACATCATTTTTTATTTGATTATAAAATTATTTATATATAAATATGGTAGAAAAAAAACAAAAAAATAACGATTATGGAGCTGATGCTATAACCGTCTTGGAAGGATTAGAACCAGTAAGAAAAAGACCTGGAATGTATATTGGATCAACTTCCACTACTGGTTTACACCACTTAATTTGGGAAGTAGTTGATAATAGTATTGATGAAGCTATGGCTGGTTTTGCTGATGAAATAATCGTAACTTTAACAACTGATGGAATGGTAAAAGTAGATGATAACGGTCGGGGAATCCCGGTTGAAAAACATAAAGCTACTGGACTTTCAGCTTTAGAAACCGTTTTAACCAAACTTCATGCCGGAGGAAAATTTGGCGGTAGTGGATATAAAGTTTCAGGTGGATTACATGGAGTTGGAGTTTCGGTTGTAAACGCCTTAAGTGAATATTTAAAAGCTGAAGTTCATCGTGATGGACAAGTCTGGATGCAAGAATATAAAATAGGTAAGGCCTTAAAAAATATAAAAACAATCGGTAAAAGTTCAAGAACCGGTACTATTATAACTTTTAAACCGGATTCAACAATTTTTACTGAGATTGAATTTAATTGGGGAAAAATATTAGATCGTCTACGTCAACAAGCCTATTTAAGTAAAGGTATAAAAATAAATATTATTGACGAAAGAAAAAATCATTCTCTTAAAAAATATCGTTTCTATTTTGAAGGAGGAATAAAATCATATGTTAAATCATTACATCGTCAAAAGAATGTTAAGCATGAAAATATTTTTTATGTTGATAAATCAATAAATAATTGCCAAATAGAAATAGCTTTGCAATACAATGATGAATATAATGAAACAACTCTGCCCTTCGCTAATAATATTTATAATATTGATGGTGGAACTCATTTAGTTGGTTTTAAAACATCTTTAACCAGAACTTTAAATGCTTATGCTCGTAATAAAAATTTATTAAAAGAAAAAGATGAAAATTTAACCGGAGATGATGTTCGTGAAGGATTAACTGCTATTATAAATGTTAAATTACCTGATCCTCAATTTGAAGGACAAACTAAAGGAAAATTAGGTAATGCCGAAATAAAAACTTATGTAGAACAAGTTTTTGGTGAATCATTTTCTATATTTTTAGAAGAAAATCCAAAAGATGCTGAAAGTATAATTGGAAAATGTATTGTTTCAGCTCAAGCCCGATTAGCTGCTAGAACCGCTCGAGCTAGTATTTTAAGAAAAAGTGCTATGGAAGGCTTGACTCTTCCAGGTAAATTAGCTGACTGTTCTAGTAGTAATGCCGAAGAATGTGAAATGTATATAGTTGAGGGAGATTCGGCTGGAGGTAGCGCTAAACAAGGACGTGATCGTCGTTTTCAAGCTATTTTACCTTTAAGAGGAAAAATATTAAATGTGGAACGGGCTCGTTTAGATAAGATGTTGGCTAATAATGAAATAAAAAGTTTGGTCATAGCCTTGGGAACAAATATTGGCGATCAATTAGAAGTAGATAAATTACGCTATAATCGTATTATAATCATGACCGATGCTGATGTAGATGGAGCTCATATTAGAACCCTACTCTTAACCCTATTTTTCCGTTATTTTAATCAATTAATAGTTGATGGACATATTTATATTGCCCAACCACCTCTTTATCAAATTAAAAAAGGAACTATTATTAAATATGCTTATTCTGATGAACAAAAAAATAATATTCTAAAAGAATTGGGCGGAGATGTTATTGAAGAAGAAAATGAATTTGAAGAAGAAAATAATGAAGAAGAAAATGATGAAAATAAAAAAGAAGAAAAAGTTAAAAAACCAAATAGACTTTTTATTCAACGCTATAAAGGTTTAGGAGAAATGAATCCTAATCAACTTTGGGAAACAACTATGAATCCCGAGACTAGAATAGTAAAAAAAGTAACCTTAGAAGATGCTGCCGAAGCTGATAAAATTTTTGATATGTTAATGGGAGATGATGTTACTAAGAGAAAATATTTTATTCAAACTCACGCTAAAAATGTAACTAATTTAGATATCTAAAAATTAATAAAAAAAATATGAAGTCATATATAATATTATTAACTCCCATAATAGCTGCTTTAATCGCTCAAATTATAAAAATATCAGTAGTTAAAAAAAATAAAATGACCTTAAGAGATTTATTAAAGTTTTCTTACGCCGGAATGCCATCTGGTCATAGCGCTTTTACTATATCTTTAGTAACTATAATAGCCTTGACTCAAGGAATACATTCAATTTTATTTGCTATATCATTTGCCTTTGCTATTATAGTTATTAATGATGCTTTAAGACTTAGACAATATTTAGGTCAGCAAGGAGCAGTACTTAATATTTTAATAAAGGATTTAAGAGAAGATCAATTTTTGGATGAAAAATATCCTATTCTTAAGGAAAGAATAGGACATACATCCATGGAAGTTTTGGCGGGAATAATTTTAGGAATAATAATAGGTATTTTAATGTTTTATTTAATCAAAATCTAAATAAAACTTTCTCCCAAAATTTCATCCGGAATCGGTAAATCTAATATTTTTAAAATAGTTGGAAGTATATTTAAATAAGTTCCCTGAGGAGATAATAAACTTATATCATTATTAGGAGCTTCCGCTAAACCAATTGTTTTTCCTTTATACTCATTGCCAATAATTAAAAAAGGGACTGCATTGTCAGTCTTTTTTTTATTAGCCAATCCAGTACCAATATTAAAAACATCTTCAGCTCCACCATAAGTTGAGGTTATTATAAGAACACCATCTTTTTCTAAAACAACTTGAGAAATTTTTTCTAAAGATTCTGAAACTCTTTCTAAAACTGAAATTGTTTCTAAAAAATCGCCCTTAAAAACTTTTTGACTAATATCAGAAAAAATGGAAAAAATAAAATTATAATTTCCGCTATTTATTTGTTTAATTAAATTATCTTCCAACCCACCTCTCTGAAAAAAAGATAAAAATTTATTTTTCTTTTCATTAATAATTAACCAATCTTCATTATTGAAAGGTTCAGATGAATTATTAAAAAAAACCGAGGCTAAAGGAAAATCTTGGCTGGTGGCCATTTTTAATTGTTTCAATCCGGCTTCAGATATTATTTTACTTAAAGATAAATTAGCAGTATTATCAATTTGATCTATTTCTAAACTTGAACCTAATAATTTATAATTCTGACTAATCTTTAGATTAGGCATAGTAATAACTGTGGCTGGATAAGCCATCACTAAATTTTTAAAACCATCAATTTGAGCTTTTCTAATAGCATTGTTTTCAGTATTTAAAGACAAACCCCAACCGTCAATTGATAATAAAACAACTAATTTATTTTCTCTGTCATCTGACATATTTTTAACTTAATTTTTCTTCAATTTCACTCAAACGATTATATTTAGCCAATCGTTCCCCCCTAGATAAAGAACCTGATTTTATAAAATCAGCCGAAACAGCCACAGCTAGATCGGCGATAAAATCATCACAAGTTTCTCCACTACGATGAGAAATCATTATTTTATAATTATTTTTTTGAGCTAATTTTATAGTAGTCATAGTTTCAGTCAATGAACCAACTTGATTCGGTTTAATTAAAATGGCATTAGCTGCTTTATTTTTAATTCCCATGGTCAAACGATCTTTATTGGTAACAAATAAATCATCTCCTATTAAAATTACTTTAGAACCTAATTCTTTAGTTAAAGTTTTCCAATTAGACCAGTCATCTTCAGCTAAACCATCTTCTATAAAAATTATTTTATACTTTTGAAACCACTCGTGATATAAAGTTATTAAATCATAGGCATTTAATTTAGCTTGATCAACTGAAAAAATATATTTCTTCTTTTGGGAATCATAAAATTCAGAAGAACCAGCATCCACTCCTAAAAAAACATCAAGTCCCACCTCATATCCGACTCTTTTGGCCGCTAAAACTATACAATCAAAAACTTCAATGCTGGAACTAATATTAGGAGCATAGCCACCTTCATTACCAACATTGGTATTTAAATATCTTTCTTTCAAAACCTTAGCTAATTCATGAAATATTTCCGAACCCATTCTTACCTTTTCAGAAAATTTTTTTATCCTAATATTAGGTACTATCATAAATTCTTGAAAATCTAGATTATTATCAGCATGCCGTCCACCATTTAAAATATTAAAAGACGGAGTTGGCAATTTAAAATTATTTTTATCAAAATTATAAACATCAGCCAAATATTCATATAATTCTTGTCCGCGACTTAAAGCTCCAGCTCGGGCTACTGCGATAGAAACAGCTAAAATAGCATTAGCTCCCAATTTCTTTTTATTCTTTGTTCCATCTAAATTTATCATCTCCTTATCAATTTTTTCTTGTTCTAAAACATTTTTTCCAACTAAAATTTTAGCTATCGGTCCATTTATATTTTTTACCGCCTTAAGAACACCTAAGCCTCTATATCTTTTTTTATCTCCATCACGCAATTCACAAGCTTCATGAATTCCAGTTGAAGCTCCTGATGGAACACTAGCTTTGGCTAATAATCCATTAGACAAAAAAACCTTAGCTTCCACTGTTGGATTTCCACGAGAATCTAAAATTTCTCTAGCTGTAATTTTTTTAATTTTTACCATATATTTAATTTTAATTCACAATTTATAATTTTATTAATCTAAACCAGGCATTTTATCACCGGATAAAAACGACAACATAGCCCCTCCCCCAGTTGATATCCAATCCATATAATTTTTCATACCTGATAAATTTAACGCTTCAACCGTTTCTCCGCCTCCAGCCATACCAAAAGCTTGCCCTCTAGCTCGAGCCGCTATTTCTCTAGCTATTATTACTGTTCCCTTTTTAAATTTATCATTTTCGAACATTCCCAAAGGTCCATTCCAAACTATAGTTTGAGCTTTTTTAATATACTTAGAAAATAATAATATAGTCTCGGGACCAATATCAAGAATACAATCATTATCATCAACTTCTTTTATTTTTTTAATAAGTATTTTCTTTTTATTAGATTTAATATTTTCAACTACTACATCAATCGGTAAGATTATCTTTTTAGATGATAAAAATTTATTAATGATTGTTAAACCGTCTTTATCAATTAACGATCTACCAATATTAAAACCCCTAGCTAAATAAAAATTATTAACTAAAGCTCCACCCAATAAAATATATGAGGCTTGATTATATAATTTTTCAATAATAGGAACCTTAGTTGATATTTTAGCTCCACCCATAATAACTACAAAAGGTTTTTTTGGTTTTAAAACTTTATTTAGACTTTCCAATTCTTTTTCTAATAATAATCCCCTATAAGCCGGTAAACCCATTAATCTAATAGCTGAAACTGAAGCATTGGCCCGATGAGATACGGCGAAAGCATCATTAACATAAATATCGACTAAAGAAGCTAAAGATTTTCCAAAACTCTTAGTATTTTTTTCTTCTCCCGACCAAAATCGTAAATTATCCAATAAAAACAAACCATCATTATTTTTTATTGTCTTTTTTATTTTTTTAAAATCAGAATAATGAGTATAATCTAAAAAATTAATTTTAGTAGCCAACATCCTACTTAACTCTTTAGCTATTGGCGCTAAAGAATATTTTTTTTCATAACCATGACTTGGTTGTCCTAAATGACTGGCTAAAATTACTTTGCAATTTATATCTAATAAAAAATTTATAGTTTCTAAACTTTGACGAAGTTTAAAATTTTCTTTAATTTTAGATCCACTCACTGGAACATTAAAATCAACTCGTAAAAAAACAGTTTTTCCTTTTATTTTTTTTATTGATTGATACAAGTTTTCCAACTTCATAACTTATAATTTTAATTTCAATTCTTGAGTTTGACCATCTCTCAGGATAAAAACATTGATATTATCACCAACAATAAAATTGTTTAATATGTCATTAAAACTAGTACGATTATTTATTTCATAATTATTTATTTTGGTTATAACATCACCTGTTTTAATCCCAGTTTTATCAGCTAAAGAATTCTTAACTACAGCTTCTAAACCATTATTATAAACCCAAGCTCCATATTGAGGAAAAGTGCTACTGGCAACATCTTCTAAATTAATATAGTATAATCCCCAATTTATTTTATTTAAGTCTTTATTTTTCAAAAAAGTGAAAATATCAGATCTAAAATCATGAATTGGTCTAATATCTAAATTTCCATCAATTAAGGCTAATAAATCACCACTTAAATTAAAAACGAAAGAATTAGCAAAATTTTCATTTAAAGAACTATTTAAAATAAGAAAATTTTTATAACTATCTGAAAACTTAATATTATCGCCGGAAGATATTTTTTGTAAGTAATTAATGCCAACTTCTGATGAAAAATTATAAGTCATCAAAGTTTGTCCAACTCGTAAATCAGAAATATTTACAAAATTTCTAGTGGTAAAATATTTGTCACTTTTAATTCTAATAAAAACTAAACCCTGATTGCTAAAATCATAAACATCATCAATTTCATAAACCTTTTTTTCTTTTTTAGAAATAATTACATAAGAATTTTTATTTTTTAATATATTTTTATCAAAATTTTTATTATTTAATACATTTAATAATATCCAACCATCACTACTAATTATCAACCCCGAAGATAATTCATCGGCCATGACATAATTTCCATCTAGAGTGTTTTTATTCTTTAAAAAAATACCAACCACCGCTTCTTGTAAATAATTAACTGATTCTTCTATTTGCAAATCTTGATTTATATATACCTTCTTGGGATCTTGAATAACTAAACTAGCTTTATTATACTCGGGTGAAGATAAATCTATTTCACTATTTAAAAGATTCTTTGAACTAAAAATATTAGGCCATAAATATATTGAACTTATCAAACCACCAAGAATACCAAAAATTAAAGCTAGGGCTCCTATTATGATGCTTATTTTAAATTTTACTTCTCCTTTTTTGAAATTAAACATAAAAGTATTAGCGCCATCTGACTGTTAAAAAAATAGTCAATAATAGCACTATTATAAATATTAAATTATATTTTATTTTTTTATTAGTTAAGGTTTCTGATAAATGAAATCTAATAAAACTTAATCCACTATAATAGCATAAAGTTAAAATCAATCCTAAAATATTAAAATTAAACGGTAATAAAAATAAAGATCCAACTATTGGTAATAAAACTAATAAAAATAAAAAAGATGATTTTAATGTTTCTTTTTTTTGTTTTTGCTTATTAATAATAAGAATATTTTGCCAAATAGCAAAAAATAAAACAAGCAGTATTATTATCATTAAAATCCAATTTTTAAAATTTAAAAAATAAGGCAAACCATAAATAAACGAAGTGCTCAAAAAAACTAATAATAATCCTTTTACATCACTTAAAACAGAAAAATTACCTAAATTAAAATCAAAGTCTCGGTTTAATCTTAAACGAAATTCTACAAAATAATAATAAGAAAAAAACATGGCTGATAATATTATTACTAAAATTAACCATTTATTTATAAGCAGGCTATTATAAAGAGATAAAAAATTAATAAATAAAAAAGGTAAAATAAAAAACGATAATCTTTTTTTATCCAGCAAAATTTTATTAAACATTAAAACAAAAATCAGAAAAACAACATTAAAAGCCAATAATGACCAATAGTATAAATTAGGCCAAATAAAACCGCTTGATAAGATAATCAAAAATAAACAATGAAAAAAGAATATTTTTTTTCTAAACAATGACATCATAAATAATTTTTAATTTAAGTTGACTGTTTTAACTTCCACTAAATCTTTTAGAGCATTTACCTTAATGGCTTGATTGGAAAAAGAATATAAATTATCTTCAATGTATAAAGCCCTTTTAGCTGAATAATTGATAAAATTTTCATAACCAGAAATTTTATCAACAGTATGACTTATTCTTCCTTTTAAATTTATTTTATTATCAACTAATTCAAAAACTAAGAAACCGTTAAAACTAGCTTCTTGCCAATTTTCAGAATCATTATAAATAGTAGCCGGAACCACTATTATGTTTTTATTCTCGGAGGCTAAGAAAGCATGATGATCATATAGGGCAATAGATTCACTGCCTGCTTCACCAATTACATAAGAATCTATTTCCTTGGGAATATCACCAGAAATATCAAATAAAGAAATTTTTAATCCGGCAGTAAGTGTCCGACCATCAACTTCTTTTGTTTCTTTTCCAAAACCTATTAAAATATTTTTGTTAAAGGGATGTAAATAATTGGAAAAACCAGAAATTTTTAATTCTCCTAATAATTTTGGCAAATAAGGATTGGATAAATCCAAAATGAATAAAGGATCAATTTGTTTAAATGTAACTACATAAGCTCTATCCCCTATAAATCTTACCGAATAAATATTTTCTCCCGAGGCTAAATCTTCACTTTGTCCAACAATCATTAAATCAGAATTAAGTATATAAACATTATTATGAGAAGAAGTATCGGAAACATAATTAGACCAAGCAGTTGATTTAGTGGTGGCCACCCTTAAATTACCGTTATATTCATCCATAGAAAATTGATTTAGAACTCTACCCGGAATACTTCCCTCAATAATCGGTTCAACAACACCATTTTGAACTGATAATTTATAAATAATAGTTGTCTCTAATTCATCTCTTAAATTAGGATAACGACTATTAATTAAATTTTTCAATTCTTCGTTTAAAGTTTTTTGTTCTTCGGTATTTAATGAATTTACATAAGTATTTAAAATATTTCTAATTTTATACTGTTTTTCGTTAACACTTAGAATTTTATCGGAAATACTATTTATTTCAGCTATGGTATTACGATCTTCTTCACTTAAACGAGAATTAATAATTTCTAATAAAGCTTTGGACTCTAAAGCATATTCGTCTAAATATTTAGTATAGGAAATATAGATATTATTAGGAGAAACATAAAGGTTTTGATTGCTTGGTAATAAATAAAAACTACTCTTAAAATCTTGACTGGCATCAGCGATATTAATTGAAAAAATAGAATTTAAATTAAAACTATCATAAGAAGTATTGAAATAATAAATATCAGGAATTAAACAATTAGATTTTTTTTGATTAGCACAATCATAACTAAATTCATTATTCTGATAACGAACTTTAGGTAAAACAACATCACCGTAATTATAATTATTAACTATAAAATATAAATAATCACCTATTAAACGAGAATCAAAATAAGAACCATCAATAAGCATATCTCTTTCTAAAATTGGATTACTTACATCACTAACATCATAAATTTTTAAAAATACTTGCTGGGAATAATTTCCCGGAAATATCTTAGCACCTGGATCAACTTGAGCAATGGCTATTTCATCTTTTACCGAATCATCGCTGGAAATCATTTCTTGACCAGAAGATCCTTCACTAAAAGTTCTAACCCCACTATCCATAATATAGAAATCAGATTGTCCTCCAAATACTAATAATTTATTATTTTGAATATAGATATTACTAATATTACTATCCAAGCTCATTTTTTTTACAATTTCAGATTCAGTGGCTGGATAAGCTTT
>CAYMMH010000009.1:0-11946 GCA_964391525.1 uncultured Gammaproteobacteria bacterium
AAATGTTAAAACAGTAGAATTAATGAAACAAGTCGGAGATTTATCAGTTAAATTGGATATTGAAATTACCAAAGAATTAAGATTAGAAGGCGGAAAAAGGGAATTGATTCGTTTTATAAATCTTATGAGAAAAGATTTAAATTTATCAATTAATGATTTAGCCCAAGTGACTATAGATTCAAAAAGTGATTTCGTAAAAGAAATAGTGGAAAAATATTCTGATGCTATAAAAAAAGAAACTTTAAGTTCTAATATTTTATTTAAGAATAATCAAGGAAAAGAATTTAAGATCAATAATGAGGTAATTATTATATCAGTAGAGAAATAAACAATTTTGACTTTAAGCTCTTGGAATGATATAATAATTGCAGTTTTATAATTAATTTTAGCAAAATATGTCTACAACTTTATGGATTATTTTAGGTGTTTTATTACTTTTAATCATTTTTTTAGTATCTATTTATAATGGTCTTATTCGATTAAAAAATAGAGTTGATGAAGCTTGGAGTGATATTGATGTTCAACTTAAGAGACGTTATGATTTAATTCCTAATTTAGTAGAAACTGTAAAAGGTTATGCCGCTCATGAAAGAGAAACATTGGAAAAAGTTATTAAAGCTAGAAATGATGCCATGGCTTTACAAAATAGTTCTAATGTAAATGAAAAATTACAAGCTGAAAATAATTTATCGTCTACTTTAAAATCTATTTTTGCTTTAAGTGAAAATTACCCTGATTTAAAAGCTAATCAAAATTTTTTAGAATTACAAAGAGAATTAACTGATACTGAAAATAAAATTCAGGCTTCTCGTCGTTTTTATAACTCCAATGTTAAAGACTTTAACACTAAATTACAAGTTTTTCCAACTAATATTATAGCTAAACAATTAGGTTTTACTGCTAGAAATTTTTTTGAAATAACTGAGGCGGTTGAAAAAGAAAATATTCAAGTAAAATTTTAATTTTATTATTTATGAGTGAAGTTAATTCTTTTGGAATAAATTCTTCTTCTGGTATAGGATTTTCATCTATTATGCCAGTGTTGTTGATTATAATAGTTTGTGGAGTTATAGCTTTTATAGTTTATAAAAATTTTTTTGAATAAAAAATGTAGTTTTTATTTACTATCACCTTGATTTTTTATCAGGGATTTTTTGTCTTATTAATATAAATATATGACTTTATATAATCATAGTGATGCTAATAAAAGAAAGACTTGGTTTCTATTAAGCGCTTTTTTTATTTTTGTAATGGTTGTTGCCTATATTTTTAGTTTAGCTTTTGATAATTCTAGTATTTTATACATAGCTGTTATTTTTAGTTTTGTTTCTTCATTTTTTTCGTATTGGTTTAGTGATAAAATAGTTTTAAGTATGAGTGGTGCTCAAGAAATAAAAATGGAAAATAATAGAGAACTTTATCGTTTAGTTGAAAATCTTTGTATATCAGTTGGTTTACCAATACCTAAAATATATATAATAAATGATTCAGCCCCTAATGCTTTTGCCACTGGTAGAAATCCTGAACATAGTTCTATAGCGCTTACTGTAGGATTGTTAAATAAATTAGACAAAAGTGAATTAGAGGGTGTTATAGCCCACGAATTATCTCATATAAAAAATTATGATATTTTAATTTCCACCTTAACTACTATTTTGGTCGGTATGATTGTATTATTAGCCGATTGGTTTAGACATTATGCTTTTTATAGACGATCTTCCAGTGATAGCGATAGTAAAAATCAATTGCAATTAATAATTATAATTTTGGCTATTGTTTTTTCAATTTTAGCTCCAATTTTTGCTTATTTAATGCAATTTGCCGTATCTCGTAAAAGAGAGTTCTTAGCTGATGCTGATGGATCATTAATAACTAGATACCCCGAAGGATTAGCTAGGGCTTTGGAAAAAATATCTTCTGATACTAATAAATTGGAAGTCGCTAATCGAGCTACAGCTCATATGTATATAACTAACCCTTTTAAAGAAAAAAATAAGATTGGTTTTTTAGCTAAAGCTTTTATGACTCATCCACCGGTTGAAGATAGAATTAAAGCCCTTAGAAATTTAGAAGTTAAATAAAAAGTAGTATGAAGAAAAATAAAATTGAATTATTAGCTCCCGCTGGTAATTTGCAGAAAATGAAAACTGCTTTAAATTTTGGTGCTGATGCCGTTTATTTAGGTATTCCAGATTTTTCTTTAAGAGTTAGAATTAATGATTTTAATTTTTCTTCAGTTTCTCAGGCTATAGATTATGCTCATGGTATTAATAAAAAAGTTTATGTCACTGTTAATATTTTTGCTCATAATTATCACATAAAAAAAATACCAAAATATCTAAAAATTTTAAATAAATTACAACCCGATGCTTTAATTGTTTCTGATCCGGGGATATTATCTTTAATTAAAAAATATTGTCCTAAAATTTCTATTCATCTTTCCACTCAGGCTAATTGTACTAATTATGAAGCTGCAAAATTTTGGGAAAAGCAAGGAGTAAATAGAATAATTTTAGGTAGAGAAACAACTTTAGATGATATAAAAGAAATACATAAAAAATGTCCTAAAATGGAATTAGAATATTTTATTCATGGAGCAATGTGTATGGCTTATTCCGGTCGATGTTTTTTATCAAAAGATTTTGTTAATCGAAGTGCTAATTTGGGAGATTGTGTTCAACCTTGCCGTTGGGAATATGACCTTTTTTTAAAGGCTCAGGATCATAATGAGGAATTAGAATTAGTAAAAGAAAAACATGGATCATATTTATTAAATTCTAAAGATTTATGTTTAATAAAATATATTCCTGATTTAATAAAAGCCGGAGTTACCAGTTTTAAAATTGAAGGTCGGGCTAAAAGTGTTTATTACTTAGCCAATATTTGTGGCGTATACAAAAGAGCTATATTAGAAAATGATAAAATAGATTTTTTAAGCAGGGAATTAAAGAATAAAATAACTAATCGCGGTTATACTACTGGTTTTTTATTAGGTAAAAAAGCTGATCAAAATACAAAAAATTCTCATTTTGTACCACGTTGGGAGTTTTGCGGTCAAGTTATAGGTAACGAAGTAAAAAAGAAAAATAATCAATATTATAATGTTTTAAAAATAAAAGTTCATAATTCCATAAAAATTGGAGATAAGGTGGAGATAATTTTACCCAAATATGATATAATAAAAACGAAGATAACTGAAATGAGAGATGTGAAGAGTAAAAATAATATAATAGAAGCTCATGGTGGTGGAGGAGGTCAAGAAATAATTTTGACAGTTTCCAGTAAATTTAGAATACCGGTTTTTTCAGTTTTAAGAAAATATAATTAATTATTTTTTTATGATTTCATTTTTACGAGGAAAAGTTTCCTATAAATTAAAAAATAGAATTATTTTAGAACTTAATAATATAGGTTATTCTGTTTTTATTGGTGATAATTTTTTAAATGATCTAAAAATAGGAGAAGAAACGGAGGTATTTACATATCAGCAAGTAAAAGAAGATGTTTTTGATTTATATGGTTTTAAAACTTTAGAAGAATTAGATTTTTTTGAATTATTATTATCAGTTTCAGGCATTGGCCCTAAATCAGCTTTAGGTGTTCTTTCTATGGCTAAATTAGATGATATAAAACAATCAATAATGACTGGAGATTCAAATCTTTTAACTAAGGTTTCAGGTATTGGTAAAAAAACAGCTGAAAGAGTAGTCCTGGAATTAAAGGATAAACTTTTTAAAATAGGTGGAACTTACAATCTATCAACTAATAATTATTTTTCTGGCGATGAAATAGAAGCGTTAGTTGGTTTGGGTTATTCTTGGAATCAAGCTAGAACCGCTTTAAATCAAGTTGATAAAAATATTACAGATAGTGGAGAAAGAATAAAAGAAGCTTTAAAGAAAATAGCTAAGTAATTGTTGTCTAAAAGATAATTAATTAGTATTTACAAAAGCATTTTATTATACTATTATCATAATACTATAAGTGAATAATTTTTCTTTATGTTTGAATTTTTAAAACAAATTGGTCGTTTAGGTTATGATATTGCTATTGATTTAGGTACTAAAAATACTTTAGTTTATGTTGATAAAAAAGGAATTGTTATAAATGAACCGAGTGTAGTGGCTATTAATACTAAAACTACTGAAATTTTAGAAATAGGTTTTGAGGCTAAAAAGATGGTTGGAAAAACCCCGGCGCATATTCAAGCAGTAAAGCCTTTGGTCAATGGTGTTATTTCTGATTTTGAAATTACCGAAAAAATGTTAAAACATTTTATAAATAAAGTTCATGGAAAAAGTTTTTCCATTTTTCCTCGACCCAGAGTTATTATAGGCATTCCACTTGATATTACTGAAGTAGAAAAAAAAGCGGTAGAAGATGCCGCTAAATCAGCCGGGGCTAGGAAAGTTTTTTTGATTGAAGAAGTTATGGCCTCAGCTTTGGGAGCTGGTTTACCGGTTGACAGTCCTAGAGCCAATATGATGGTTGATATCGGAGGTGGAACAACTGATATTGCTGTTATTTCCTTGGGGGGAGTAGTTTCTTGGAAATCATTAAGGATAGCCGGTAATGAATTTGATAATAATATTATTGACTATATAAGAGATAAATTTAATGTTTTAATAGGAGAACAATTGGCTGAAAAAATAAAAATAAATTTAGCCTCAGTTATTCCATTTGATGAAGATAGAGAGATGGAAATTAGAGGTCGTGATTTAACCAATGGTTTACCAACGGCTATAATTATAACCGATGAACAGGTTAGAGAAGCTATTAAAAAAACAGTTATTAAGATAATAGAAAATATAAAATTAACTTTAGAAGAAACCCCTCCAGAATTAGTAGCTGATATTTATGAACATGGATTATATTTAAGCGGTGGCGGAGCCTTGCTTTATGGTTTAGATAAATTAATAGCTAAAGCCACCAAAATACCGGTAATAGTGATAGAAGATCCTTTAACTTCCATGGTTAGAGGGGCAGGAAGTTTATTTTCTGATGAAGAATTATTAAATAAGATAACTTCAGTTTTAGATTTATAAACTTATGGATTTTTTGCAAAGAAAAAAGAGATATAAATTTTTTTTGGCAGTTGTTTTACTGCTTATTTTTTTAAGTTTAATTGGCTTTTCTTCTTTTGGTCAAAGAGTTTTGTCAGGATTAGTTAATAATATTGGAAAAAAGGTAAGAAATATTTCAAATAAAGAGAGTAATAATGAGAGTAAAGTTGAGTTAATGGAAGAAGTAATTATTCTCAAAAATCAAGTGGCTTCCAAAGAAGCGGAATTAGCTAAATTTTATTCATTGGAAGAAGAAAATAAAAAGTTGAAACAATACTTAAATTTTTTTGAAGAAAATTCTTTTGATTATGTAATAGCTAATGTTATTTGGCAAGAAAATTTATTAAATTTTTCTACTTATAATCAAAATTTAGTTATAAACAAGGGAAGTGACGATGGTTTAAAAGTTGGATTAGTTGTCGTAAATGAATCGGGAGTGACAGTTGGAAAAATTATAGAAGTTAATAATAAAAATTCTAAACTTTGTATTATTAGCAATAATTTTTGTCGCTTGGCAGTATCGGTTAATAATAGCCAACAAAGTATAGGTTTAGCCGAAGGTAATTTAGGTTTATCAATCAAACTTAATTATGTTTCACAAAGTGAAAATCTTAATATTGGAGATATGATAATAAGTTCTGGTTTAGAACCTAATATTCCTAGAGGTTTAGCTGTTGGTAGAATAAATTTTATAAATAAAGAAGTTAATAATATTTGGCAGGATGTTAATGCCGAAGCTTTGTTTAATATTAATAATCTTAGTATTGTTTCAGTTATTATTCCTAAGCAGTAAGTTTTATGTCTAAATATTTGAAAATATTAGGTTGTTTTATTTTAGCTTTAGCTGTTTTTTTATTTCAATTTTCTTTTTTAAATTCTTTATCTGGTTTTTTGGGTAGACTAAATCTTGTTTTATTTTTAACAATCTGGTTTTTTATTTTTAGTAATTTTAGAATTTCTTTTTATTTTTCTATATCAGTTGGTTTAATTATGGATATTTTTTCTTTTTATCCTTTTGGTCTTTATTCAATTTCTTTTTTAATAACAATTTTTTTAGCTAATTTGATTTGGCAAAATTTATTTACTAATCGTTCTATTTATTCTTTTTTAGCCCTAAGTTTATTTATAGATTTATTTTTCAACCTGTTTTTTTATTTAATAATTTTTCCTTTTGAAAATAATTTATCCGGAATATTTTGGTTTAATGGTGTTTTTTGGTTAAATTTATTAAAGGAAATAATTTGGATGCTTATTGGAATAGTAATTTCTTTTTATTTTTTAAATCCTAAAAAAAGTCATTCTGAGGGTTTAAGTTTTGAAAAACATCCATTTTAATGCTATAATAAATAATGTTAATATATAAAAATTAATGATATTTTTATGTTTTATGATTTTATAAGTATTGGCGGAGTTACTGAAGATGTTATTTTTTTCACTAAAGAAGGATTAGTGTTGAATAATAAAAAAGATTTATTAAGACAAAAATTATTAGCTTTTGAATATGGGGCTAAGATAAATATAACTAAGAGTTATTCTTGTTTTGGCGGAGGAGCTTCTAACACCGCTGTTAATTTGGCAAAAATGGGTTTTAAGGTAGCTTGTTTGGCTAATATCGGTCGCGATGTTCGTGGTCAAAAAGTCCTAGATAATTTAAAAGTAAATGGAGTTGACTCTAAAATTGTTTCTTTTGATAACAAAAGAAATACCGGTTTTTCTTTTATAATTAACAGTAATAATGATCGAATAATATTTTCTTGTCGAGGAGCTAATGACAATTTAAATATTTCATCCGGACAAAAAGAAGTATTAAAAAAAACAGAATGGATCTATTTAACTTCTTTACCTGATAATTCAGATACTGTTTTAAAAAATATTTTTTCTGTAAAAAATAAAATAGCTTGGAATCCAGGTCTAAAACAATTATCAAGTGGCGTAAAAAAAATAGATAAATATTTAAAACAAACTGATGTTTTAATGTTAAATAAAGATGAAGCTTTGGAATTAATAAAAAAAACACCAAGTATGAAAGGGTATAAAGATAAATATTTATTGAATGAAAAAAATTTATTAAAAATATTAAAAAATTTGGGACCAAAAAATGTTATATTGACCAATGGTCTTAAAGGAGCTTATTATTATGATGGAAAAAACTTTCATCATCAAGAAGTTTGTCGTCGACAAGTTGAAGTGGATGCTACCGGAGTAGGAGATGCCTTTAATTCCACTTTTATCGGAATAATGTTAAAATTAAATGGAGATTTTAAAAAATCTATGTTTTGGGGAATGAAAAATACGGCCTCTTTAGTTACTAAATTTGGGGCTCAAAATGGATTATTATCTTTAAAAAATGTAAAATAATAATATTTATTATTAATTAATAAAAAAAATATGAAAAAAATTTTTATAATTGAAGATGATGCCGATATATTAAGCGGCTTAACTAATCTTTTCACTTCCAATGATTATGAAGTTGAAACTAATGATTCTATGGAAGAATTGGAAGAAATAATTAGAAAAATAGAAAGATTCCAACCGAATATTGTGGTTTTGGATATTGTTTTACCTAAATTGGATGGTTTGGAAATAATAAAAAAGATAAAAGAAAATGACAAGATTAACAGTGCTGAAATCTTTATATTTACCGATCTAAGTGACGAAGATAGTAAAAGTCGCAGTGTCGGTTTGGGAGCTAATTATTATTTTCTAAAAAGTGAATTTGATATTTATACTTTTTCCAATAAAGTTATGAGAATAACTGATCGGGAAGAAGCTAATTTAGCCGAAGATGAAGATAATGGTCAGGAATCCGATTTAGTTTTGGATTAATTTATTTTCAATATAATAAAATTATGAAAAGAAAGATAATTATTATCAGTTCTTGTGTGGTAACGATTTTAATAATCGTTTCTCTTTTTGTTTTTAAAAAAGATAATGTTGAATATTCCACTGTATCTTTAAAAAAACAAAATTTAGTTCAAACGGTTAGTGAAATAGGGGCAGTAAAAGCTAGTCAAGAAATAGGTCTTAATTTTTTACAATCCGGAAATTTAAAAACAATAAATGTTAAAGTAGGAGATTCGGTAAAAACTGGAGATATTTTAGCGGAATTAGATTATTCGGCGGTTCTGATTCAAAAAGAACAAGCTGAGGCTGCTTTAAGTATCACAAAAACCAATCAAGATAAAATAAAAAAAGGATCTTCTAATGAAGATTTAGCGGTTTTAGAGGCTCAAGTATCTCAAGCTGAATCCTCATATAATTCGGCTAAGGAAAATTTGGAAAAAACTAGAAAAATAGTTGAAGAAAATATTTCTCAGGCTCAAAAAAATTTAAATGATTTACAATCATCTAATAATGAAGTTCCGATGGCTATTAAGCAAACTCTGGAATCAGCTAAAATTAATTTGATTAATACCGAAAAAACAGCTAAACAAACTTTAAATAATAGTCAAAGTTCCTTATTATCTTCTTTGGATTACAATTATTCATTAGCTAAATCATCGCTTGATGCTATCAAGAGAATTTTAGATGATGATAATTTAAATAGTGTTTTTAGTGTTAAAAATTATTATTATAAAATTGAAACTGAAAAACAATATAATCAAACAATTGAGAAATCTTCTCAAATAAAATTATATATAGATAATGCTAAGAAAGATTCTAGTAAGGATAATTTAAAAATAGCTTCTGAACAATTAACAGGTTTTTTGCAAGAAATATTTTCAGTTTTGAATAATTGTTTTAGTGCTTTAGAAAATTCGGTTATTTCTTCCGATTTTCCTCAATCTTCTTTAGATGTTTTTAAAACCAGTGTTAATGCTAATAAGGATTTAATTAATGCCGCTATTTCTTCCAATCAAAATAATTATTTTACTTTTAATAATGCAGTTTTAAATTACGATACTAGTGTAATAGTAGCTTCTGATGCCGTTAAACAAGCTGAAGCTAATTTGAGCGATGCTATTCTGGCCGCTTCCAATGCTTTGTCATCGATCAGAATAAGCGGAGATCATCAATTATCAACGGCTCAATCACAAGTTGATTCTGCTTATAAAAATTATGATGTCGTGCGTCTACAATTAGTTAAAATGAAAACGGGAGCCAGCTATGATGATTTAAAATTAGCTCAATCACAAGTTGATCAAGCTGCAGCTAATTTAGATTTAATTAATAAACAAATAGAAAATAATATTATTAAAGCTCCCATTGATGGAAAAATAACGGAAATAAATTATGAAATAGGAGAACAAGTTTTGAATGCTTCTCCAGTGATTAATATATTAGCGGATGACAATTTTGAAATAGAAGTTTTTATATCAGAATCTGATATTTCTAAAATAAAAATAAACAACCAAGCTGAGATTACTTTTGATGCTTTTGGTAATGATTATAAAATAATTGGATATGTATATTTTATTGATCCGGCGGCTACTTCCATTTCTGATGTTATATATTATAAAGTAAAAATAAGTTTCACCGAGGATGAAATTAATAAAAATAATTTTATTGTAAAGTCCGGTATGACAGCTAATGTTGATATTATAACTAATTCTAAAACTAATGTTTTAGCGGTACCAAATAGAGCTATATTAAATAAAGACAATGGAGAAAAATATGTTCGAATTTTATTAAATGAAGAAGTGAAAGAAATTCCGGTTATAATTGGAATAAGTGGAGACCAATCAATGACTGAGGTCTACGCCGAACAATTAAAAGAGGGAGATGAAATTATTACTTCCATTACTAATCCAAATTCTAAACAATAATCACATGTTAATAAAAGTAAGAAATTTAAAAAAAGAATATATTTCTGATACCGACATAGCCACTAAAGTTTTAAATGGTGTTTCTTTTGATATAGAAAAAGGAGAATTTGTTTCTATTATGGGTCCCTCCGGTTCTGGAAAATCAACTTTAATGCATATTCTTGGTTTATTAGATAGATTATCCAGTGGTGCTTATGAGTTTGAAGGTGAAAATGTAAATGAATTGAGTGATGATCAATTAGCCGGTTTTAGAAATAAAAAAATAGGTTTTGTTTTTCAATCTTTTAATTTATTACCAAAAACTTCTGTTTTAGATAATGTAATTTTACCTTTAACTTATTCTGATAATAGAAAAAATATGAGTGAAAGGGCAAAAAAAGTTTTAGCTAGTGTTGGCCTGGAACATCGTTTAAATTATTATACTAATCAAATTTCTGGAGGAGAAAAACAACGAGTAGCTATTGCTCGAGCTTTAGTTAATCAACCAGCTGTCATTTTTGCTGATGAACCAACTGGAAATCTTGATTCTAAATCGGGTGTTCAAATAATGGAGATTCTACAAAAACTTAATGATGCTGGTAATACTATTATTTTAGTAACTCATGAAACTTTTACGGCCGAACATGCTAAAAGAATTATAAAAATAAAAGATGGTTTAATAATCAGTGATGAATTAGTAAAAAACAGAAAAATTGCTAAGGAAGGCGGATTATTAAAGTAATATTTGAAACATGAGTTATTTATCTTTTAAACAAGCAATAAATACATCTATTAAATCTCTTCTGACTAACAAGGTCAGGAGTTTTTTAACTATGTTGGGAATAATCATAGGAGTAGCCTCAGTTATAATTATTATGTCTTTAGGTGCTGGAGCTCAAAGTTTAATTTTGGGACAAATTGAAAACATAGGTTCTAATGTTGTTTCAATTACTCCTGGTAAATCAGATGATAAAGGCCCACCTACTTCAGTTATGGGAATAGTAGTTACTTCTTTAACTATGGATGATTTTAAATCAATAGAAAAAGTAAAAAAAGAAATAGGTGTAGATTCAATGGTGGCTTATGTTAATGGAGCTGGAACTTTGTCTTATAAAAATAATTCTTATGATTCTAGTTTTGAAGGTGTGACTAATGATTATTTTGATGTGGAGGGAGGAGAAATATTTTCCGGTAGATTTTTTAGTGAAGAAGAAATAGAAAATATGAGTAAAGTTGTAGTGTTGGGTAATACTGTTAAAAAAGAATTATTTGGTGATTCGGATGCTATTGGAGAAAAAATAAAAATAAATAAACAAATATTTGAAGTTATTGGAATATTAGAAGAAAGAGGTCAAGTAGCTTTTCAAAATTATGATGATAAAGTTGTTTTACCTCTTAAAACAGCGCAAAAAGGATTAGTCGGTATAGATTATTTAAATGTCATAGGTTTAAAAATAAATAAAAATTTTAATTCTGATTTAGTTATTTCAGAAGTGGAAATTATTTTACGTGATAATCATGGAATTGAAGATCAAAGTGGAGATAGTGATGATTTTTCAGTTAGAAGTTTATCAGAATTATTAGATTTAATTACTACAGTAACTGATGCTTTAAAATATTTTTTAGCTTTAATGGCTGGATTGTCTTTAATTGTGGGTGGAATTGGAATTATGAATATAATGCTTATTAGTGTTAATGAAAGAACAAGAGAAATTGGAATCAGAAAAGCTTTAGGGGCTTCTAACAAAAATATAATAAATCAATTTTTAATAGAAGCCATCTTTTTAACTTTTATAGGTGGCGTTATTGGAATAATGGTCGGCATTTTAATTTCTTGGTTAATTTCAATTATTATAACTGCTTTAGGTTATGATTGGGCTTTTGTGGTAAGTTTTGGATCAATTTTTGTGGCTTTTATTATATCTGGATTAATAGGATTAATTTTTGGACTTTATCCAGCTAGAAAAGCCAGTAGATTAGAACCAGTGGAAGCATTAAATTACGAATAATATGAGTATTAAGGATGTAGTTAGATTATCATTATTATCAATGTTAAAAAATAAGATGAGAACTGCTTTGACTGTTTTAGGTATGGTAGTTGGTATATCTAGTATTATTATTGTTTTTTTTATGAAGAA